>JACVRP010000314.1 GCA_014534385.1 Cyanobacteria bacterium Co-bin13 | reverse complement strand
CAGGTCTGACCAGTAGGCCGTATCGTCGGCTTTGGGGGAGCTAGCCAGCTATTGCCCAGCTCCCGGCAGCGCCGCAACAGCTTCGGGTTGAGCCGGAGCCCTAGGCGCAGCAGGGTTGGGGGTTGTCAAAGGTGCAGGCAAGTCAAGACTTGCCGTAGCATTACTAGCCGAGGCCATAGCGCCCTTCAGCTCCGGAACCTGAGACAGCGAGGATTCAGGCGTTGGCTGGGTTGAGGGCGCTGGGGCCACCGCCGGTGCTGCCTCAGGCAGCTCAGCCACAGGAGCTTCGGGTTGAGCCGGAGCAGGTTGTTCCGCCCGAGGCTGCGACTCCAGTTCCGCCATCGGATCGACCTCAACCCAGCCCTGGTCAGTCTTGCGGCGCACCTCAAAGTGCAGGTGCGGCCCGGTTGAGTAGCCCGTAGTGCCAACATGGCCCACTACCGTGCCCTGCTCTACCGAGTCCCCCTTTTGCACCATTACCTGCGACAAATGAGCATAAAACGTGTCCAGGGTGCCGTCCTGATGCTCGATCTCAACCGCCAATCCATAGCCACCAGCCCAGTCGGCCCGCTTAATCTGTCCGCCCATAGCCGCCAGCACAGGAGTTCCCTGGGGCGCACCAAAATCGGTGCCTGCATGGAAACGGCGAGACCCGCTGATCGGGTGGGTGCGCCAGCCAAAGGGAGAGGTGACGGGAGCCGCCGCTGCCAGCGGAAAAATCATGCTGCTGGGGGCCTGGACTGGCGGTTTGCTGGCATAGGCTAGCGTTTCTGGCGGTGGTGGCAGTTCTGGTGTGAGCCGTGCAGGGGCAGTGGGCACCAGCGCCTGAAGGTTCACCTCAGCAGGGGCTAAAACGGCAGGTTGAGAAGGGGGCGCAATCACGGGAATCGGCACCGCAGCCAAGGCTATGGGATCCTCTACGGGAGCCTCTACAGGAGCCTCTGCAGAAGCTTCTGGGGAAGTTTCTGGAGAAGCCTCTGGAGAAGTCTCTGAGGAAACCTCTGGGGAAATCTCTGGGGAAGGTTCTGGAGCAGGCACTGGAGCCGATGCCGGGGCCCTAAGTGGGGTTACATTTCGACTTGGAAACGGCCTGGACCGGGCAGCAGACATTGCCGCCCCTACCGCCGCCCGTGCCGCAGCAGGCTCCTCTAGGTTCGATACCGTTGGGGCCGCAGAGCTGGCAGTGGCGGTCAGCGGTTGAGGCGGTGTCCAGGCCTCAATTTTGGCTAAAACTTCAGCTCGCTGGTCGGGGGGCAGCATCTGGGTCATCTGGCGAGCCCGTTCTAGCTGGCCCGACTCGGCCAGATGCAGGGCCAAATTGGCGGCGGCTGTCGTTAGATAAGGGTGAATCGTTGCTAGCCTCTCCTCTGCTGCAGGCACTGAACGGGTAGACTCGGGCACTGAACGGATAGGCTCGAGCACTGTTGGAGCTGGTCTTGGGGAGAGCGGAGCCATGCGGGGCAGGGTTGATCTGAGCTGTGGAGTCTGCCGTTGGTCCATCAGGCGGCGCTTTAGATCAGCAACTGCGGTGGGTAAGCGTGAGGTGACGGCTGAGGCCGAAGCCAAGCTGGGGTGAGAAAAAGACTGCCGCTTTGAGGCTTCTGGGGCGGGGGTCGTTCTGGCAACCGGGCTGGCTTTGGCAAGTTTGGTTTGGCCGGTATCGTTAGCTTCCCGCAGGGGCGGCAAGACAGGGTGTTCCTGGGCCCTTGTGGTGGCGGCGAAAGAATCCCAGGCTGCGATCGCAACCAGGGTACAGAGCGTCATATTCGAAGCACGCATGGCAACCTCTACCCATCAGAAAAGAGAGAGTCTTTCCGCGGTCACGATCCTTGGCCGGTGATGCTTATAGACAAGAGACTTTTGCCTGCTTGTGGCTGTCCGCTTCAACCGGCACAGTATTGCTAAGCCTGAGACTCAAAGGACAAAAAGCATCGGCACAGTGACATACTTCCGTGGGTATAGAAGCCAATCAGGATTTATTTCCAAAGGGGGTAGACATTAGCAAAGTTTTTTCTTTGGAGCTGAATTATTGAGGCGGCTTGAAGCTTTGAAGCTGGAGTTTCACCAACGTTGCTGGCCTCCAATTTTCCCTTAAACTGACAGCTTTACAGGCGTTACGCCCTCTCGCAGTTCATGCTGCCGCTTAAGCCACACCTGCTGGAGAACCTGCCGAAACAGCGGAGCCAGTCGCATGATCAGCGCCCGCGCCAGCCGGTTCTTGCGCAGTTTGTCTCCCTGACCCGCCTCCTGCTGCTGCAGCTGTTGGGCCCGAATAATCTCTGGCTCACGCTCTGCCTGAATCTGCCCGAGTGCCTGGTCAATTGATTCAGGACTGGCGTCTGCCGTCAGGACAGGCACCAAATAATTTGCTGCCACAATCACATCGCGCAAGGCCAGGTTAATTCCCTGCGCCCGCACCGGAGACATGGGGTGAGCCGCATCTCCCAGCAGCAAAACTCCAGGCTTATGCCAGCTGGGACAGCGACCCACCACCACCGACAGTCGAATTGGCGACTCAATCGTGTCTGCGCTGTTGCGGAAATGTTCTGCTAACCAGGCCGGTGACAGAGATGCAAACACCTCGGCCCAATTCGCCTGCTTCCAGTCCGTCTTATCTTCTGCAAAGAGAACCCAGGCCAGGTGCAGCTTGCCTGCCTCAGCCCCATGAAACACGCTGAACCCGCTGTCGCCCTTAAGGATCGTGCAGAACACGTTATCTTCCACAAAACGAGGATGCGCCGCCAGCTTAAACCAGAGCACGCCAATGTCCTGCGGCTGCTTTACCAGCTCTAGTCCTGCCCGCTGCCGAATGATTGAATTTCTTCCATCGGTGCCAATCACCAGATCAGCGGCTATTTCCCGATCATCGGCCAGCCTAACTCCGGCCACGCGGTTGCCCCTCCGCAGCAGGTCTTTAACGGCGACTCCCTGAATTAGCTCAAACCCCTGGTGGCGCTGAGCTTCAGCGACCAAGGCCTCTAGCAGGGGCGGCTGCGACACCAGCGTACAGGGCTGACTGGCCCCCATAGGCTCCTCAACTCGAAATAGCTGGGTGTCGCCCACAATAAACTCCCAGGCATCGAGCGGACGGTGGGGCACCTGCTCTAGCAGCTCAGACAGCCCCATCTGATCCAGCGCATCGAGCCCGCTCGGCATCAGCCCTTCCCCCCGAAACACCCGGTGGAAGTCTTTAGCCGCCTCCACCAGCGTCACCGCAATACCGCGCTGCACCAGCAGTAGGGCCAGCGCTGCACCCGCCGGGCCTGCTCCGACAATGACAACCTGCGCCATTTCTGTTTTCCTAATATGATTCGGGGTTATCCCTAGCTTATCCACACCCCGAGCCCCTGTAGGGTGTCGTTCTGCTGCGGAGCTCTAATTCAGCTGCAGGCCCCTTAGCGTTATTAGAATTCTTAACAAGGGGGACGCTACTGCCCAACCTCCTGACAGGGTTGAACCTTAATTTCTAGCGCGGCTCCAGCCAGCAGTCGAAACGGTCTTTGCAGCCAGTACAGCCCGTAGAAAAAAACCTCGCGCAGCAAAAACGCTAGCTGGCTTTGAAATCCTGTGTAGCGAGTCGTCGGCGTGGGGGCCGGATACGCATCTATGCCCAATTCTCTCGCCATCATGACCGAGCGTCGCATGTGCAGTGGGTCACTGACAATCAGCACGTGGCCGAGCTGTCGCTGGTCAACGACCTGCTTTGCCCCCTGCAAATTCTCCCAGGTGATCTTAGAGGCGGTTTCGCAGACGGTATCTTCAGCCGCCACCCCGCGAGCAGTGGCATACCGACTGGCCACCAGCGACTCGGCCAACGAATCTCCTGCCCCGACCCCGCCGGTAAAAATTACTAGCTCTACGGTTCCAGCCTGGTAGAGATGAATGGCGTGGTTGATCCGCTCTGCAAAGACGGGAGAGGGCTGATCCTCCCAAACTGCAGCGCCCAAGACAATCGCGGCATCTGCTGGCGAGGTGTCGCTTTTGAAGGAAAAAGCGTATATGTCTAGGCCCAGTGTGGCGAGCCCTCCAGCCAAACTACAGCCAGTCAAAATTGCCAGTCTTAGCCACCCAGACTTTCTCAACTGTCTAGAGTCCTGTCCCATGAATACGCCCACCGATCTTGCCCCCACAACGCAGGCTATAGGCGGCCCTGTCGTTAGCTAAGCACCCAGCTTTAGACTTTGCCACAGATACCAGGATGCAATCGTACGGTAATCGGCTCTCGCGGGATTAATTTTAGCAAGAGGGGGAACTGTGTTAGGGTGCGATCGCAACTGCCACCGCAGCCTCCGCATGAATTTGAGTGGTTGGAAACAGGGGCACAGCCACATCCCCAGATCTAACCAGCAGCTCAATCTCTGTGCAGCCTAAGATAATGCCTTCTGCCCCCGCTTGAATCAGGCGGTTCATGATGTCGATGTACTGCTTTCGAGAGCTCGAATTGACGGTGCCCAGACACAGTTCCTCATAGATAACGCGGTGGACGATTTCCCGCTCCTCATCACTCGGAACAAGCACATTTAAGCCGTGTTTGTGAATCAGTCGCCCCCGATAGAAATCCTCCTCCATTGTGAAACGCGTTCCCAGCAGACCAACTGTTTGCATACCGCTAGCTCGAACCCGTTGAGCGGTGGCATCGGCAATGTGGAGAAAAGGAATTTGAAGGTTGGCCTGGATCTCTTCTGCCAGCTTATGCATTGTGTTGGTGCAAAGAACCACGAAATCTGCCCCGGCACGCTCAACACTTTTTGCCGCCTCGACCATTAGCTCTGCGGCTTCTTGCCAGCGGCCCTGATGCTGCAACGCTTCAACCTCGGCAAAGTCAACTGAAAACATCACGCTTTTAGCGGAATGCAGTCCACCAAGCCTAGCTTTAGTTGCCTCGTTGATGATGCGGTAATACTCAAT
>JACVRP010000332.1 GCA_014534385.1 Cyanobacteria bacterium Co-bin13 | reverse complement strand
GCAACGGTAGAACAGGCTCACTCAGCCCTGCGAGCAGGTGCTGGGGCCGCATTTTCGGTTGATTTGGGCAATGCCGAGCAGCTGGTGGTGGTGCAGGAGCTAGAGCGCAGCCAGCTGCGCAAGGCTGACCCTGAGGCGGTCTGTAGCGCTATCCGACGCAGCGTGGCAGAGCAGCATGAGCTGCAGGTGTCGGCTATTGTGCTGCTTAAGACCAACAGTTTGCCTAAGACCTCTAGCGGCAAAATTCAGCGCTTTCTCTGCCGCAGTGGCTTCTTAGACCGGCAGCTTGATGCCGTCTACACCTGGGAGTCGGAGACGCTGCCAAGCCTGTCTTTTGAGGACTCAGAGAGCGGCCTTGAGGAGACTGAGGAGCGGCTGAGTCAGGCTCGGGCGAGCAGTGAGGAGCGGCAGATAGGCAGTGCGGCGGTCAGAGATCGGCTTTCCGATGCGATCGCATCGCCCTCCCCTGGCGCTGTTGCCAAAGCGGCCTCGCTCTCTAGCGCCGAAGACATCCAACGCTGGATGGTGCGCTGGCTGGCCCAGGCCCTGCAAACGGCTGAAGCCACTATCGACATCCGGCGGCCCTTTGCTGAATATGGCCTCGACTCGGTCACCGCAGTGGAGCTGGCCGATGCCCTAGAAACTGCCCTGGGCGTCACCCTAGAGCCTACCTTGGCCTACGAATATCCCACCATTGAAGCCCTAGCCCGCCATTTAGCCCGCCAGGAAGCGCCCGTAACGGCGTCTGTTGTGGCTGAATTGGCTCCTGAGATGGGGGACATTGAGGTCGATCAGCTCGTCAGAGAACTAGAAATGCTGTCAGACGCAGAAATTCAAGCGCTGCTGGGGCAGCAAAATAACTCGTAAAGCTAGGAGCTAACCTGTGGAGGATCTCGCGCGGCGAATTGCCAATCTTTCGCCAGAGAAGCGGCTGCTGTTAGAAATGGAGCTGCAAAAGAAGAAAGGTTTGCCCGAACCCATCGCAATTGTGGGCCTGGGCTGTCGTTTGCCGGGCGCAGAAAATCCTCAGGCGTTTTGGCAGCTGCTGTGTGAAGGTCGCGATGCGGTGCGGGAAGTGCCCCCCGACCGTTGGGATGCGGATGCTTTCTACGATGAAGATCCGGCAACACCGGGCAAAAGCTACTGCCGCTGGGGTGGGTTTCTAGACCGGGTAGACCAGTTTGACCCTGAGTTTTTTGGCATTGCTCCGCGAGAAGCGCCCTACATTGACCCCCAGCAGCGCCTGTTTCTGGAGGTTGTCTGGGAAGCCCTGGAGGATGCCGGGATTGTGCCCCAACAGCTAGGCGGCACCCAGACTGGCGTGTTTACCGGGGCCTCTACCCTGGACTACGGTCAGCTGCTGCTGCACGGTACTGAGACCATCGGCACCTATACCACCACCGGGCTGGCCTCGACCATGCTGGCAAATCGGGTGTCTTATTTACTAAACCTGCGCGGGCCTAGCCTCAGCGTTGATACGGCCTGTTCTTCTTCACTGGTGGCGACCCATCTAGCCTGCCAGAGCCTGTGGCGGCGAGAAACAGACCTGGCCCTGGCTGGAGGCGTTAACCTGATTCTGACGCCAGCGCTAACGGTGGGCTTTAGCAAGCTGACGGCCCTTTCCCCCGACGGCCACTGCAAAGCGTTTGACGCTGCGGCTAACGGCTTTGTGCGCTCAGAGGGCGTGGGTGTGGTGGTGCTAAAGCGGTTGTCTCAGGCGCTGGCCGAAGGCGATCGCATCTACGCCGTAATCCGGGGCAGCGCCGTCAACCAGGACGGCCGCACCAACGGTCTGACTGCGCCCAACCGGGAAGCCCAGGAAGCGGTGCTGCGACAAGCCTACCAGCAGGCGGGGGTGGCGCTGCGCCAGGTGGAATATATTGAAGCCCACGGCACCGGCACTCTGCTTGGCGACCCTATCGAAGCCAAGGCTCTGGGCAATGTCTTTCAGGCCGAGCGATCGCTGCAAAACCCAGTGCGAATTGGTTCGCTCAAGAGCAACATTGGCCATGCGGAGGCGGCTGCTGGGGTTGCCGGCCTGATCAAGGTGGCCCTCTGCCTGAAGCACCGCACCCTGGTGCCCAGCATTCACTTCCATACGCCCAATCCCTACATTCCCTTTGATCGGCTGCCGCTGCAGGTGCAGCAGGTGCAGGAGCCCTGGTCTGAGCCTGCCCACCTGCCGGTGGCCGGGGTCAGCTCCTTTAGCTTTGGCGGCTCCAATGCCCACATGGTGCTCCAGGCGGTGCCAGAGATCGGACCGGGGGCTGTCCAACCAGAGCGGCCCCGTCATCTGCTGACGCTGTCTGCACCGACAGCTGCTGCCCTGCGCCAGCAGGCTCATCAGTTCAGCGCTTTCCTTAGGGCTGCCGATGCGGCTGATTTGGCCTCTATCTGCTATACCGCTAATGTGGGCAGAACAGCGTTTTCCCACCGGCTTGCGATCGCAGGTACCAGCCCTACCCAGCTAGCCGATCAGCTAACCCCCCTTGCTACAGGAGACTCCCTAACCACAGGGCACCTGGGCCAGGCTTCTGGGGCGACAGCGCCGGAGGTCGTGTTTCTCTTTACCGGGCAGGGCTCCCAGTACTGGGCGATGGGGCGGCAGCTCTACGAAACCCAGCCCGACTTTCGCGCTGCTTTGGATCACTGCGATGACCTGCTGCAGCCCTATCTGAGCCGGTCGCTGCTGACGGTGCTGTTTGAGTCAGACGACGGCGATCTGAGCCAGACCCAATACACCCAGCCAGCGCTGTTTGCCATTGAATATGCCCTGGCTCAGCTCTGGCGGGCCTGGGGAGTAGAGCCAGCCGCCGTATTAGGGCACAGCATTGGTGAATACGTTGCGGCCTGCATTGCGGGCGTGTTTAGCCTGGAGGACGGGCTGCGGCTGATCGCCCAGCGGGGCAAGCTGATGCAGTCTCTGCCCGAGGGCGGCGGTATGGCGGCAATCTTTGCCGACGAGACCACGGTGGCCAAAGCGATCGCACCTTTTGCCAGGACTGTCTCTCTAGCAACTCTCAACGGCCCCGAAAATACCGTCATCGCTGGGGTCAAAGCGGACGTGCAGCAGGTGCTGATTCAGCTGCGGGAGCGGGGCATTGGCAGCCGCACCTTGGATGTGTCTCACGCTTTTCACTCGCCCCTAATGGATCCGGTGCTGAATCTGTTTGAGCACACGGCTCGGCGCATTCCCTGCCAGCCCGCTCAAATTCCCCTGGTGTCGAACCTTACCGGGCAGCTTCTAGCGGCGGAAGAGGTGCTAGATGGGGCCTATTGGCGGCGTCAGGCGCGGGAGCCGGTGCGGTTTGGCGATGCGATCGCAACCCTGCACCATGCTGGCTACCGGGTCTTTCTAGAAATTGGTCCGCAGCCGATTCTAAGTGCGATGGGCAAACGCTGCATCGCTGATCCGGCGGTGCAGTGGCTGCCCTCTCTGCGCAAAGGCACCGATGATTGGGAAACGCTGCTGGCCAGCCTAGGCCGCCTTTACTGTGAGGGCGTCAACATCAGCTGGACCGGTTTTGATCGGCCCTATCAGCGGCGCAAGCTCTCCCTGCCTACCTATCCATTCCAACGACAGCGCTACTGGATTGACCTGCCTGTGCTGCCTCAAGCAACCAGCCTACCTGTGGCTCAAGCTCGAGCAGCCTCTGAAGACCCTTTTGCTCGAAATGCTTACCAGCTAACTTGGCAGCCTCAACCCTTAGCAACCTCTGCTAACCCAGGGGTCAGCGGGCGATGGCTGATATTTTCCGACCCCAACGGGTTAGGCGAGGCTCTGGCGGCCCAAATTCAGGCTGCCGGTGGACAGGCCGTTCAGATTAGGCCAGGAGACGGCTTCCACCGGCTGGCCCCCGACCAATTCCAGCTCTCGCCCACGCAGCCCGAAGACTATTCGCAGCTTCTCCAGAGCCTGTCTGCCGATACGGATGCGCCCTGGGGGGGTGTTCTCTACCTGTGGGGTTTGACCAGCCCATCGCATCGTGCCAATCCAGCAGATCACAGCGCTAGTCTGGCGCTGCTAACGCTGCTGCAGCACTTGTTCATAGGGTCCTGGCAACAGGTACCTCAGCTTTGGATAGTCACCCAATCGGCCCAGGCCGTCACCCGACAAACTGACTTAACCAATCCCAACCAAGCCGCCCTCTGGGGCCTGGGCCGTACCCTGCGGATAGAGCATCCTGAACTGTGGGGTGGGCTGGTCGATGTTGATGCAGATGCCCTGGACAATCCAGCGAAATCTGCCCAAGCGCTGCTGCAGCACCTGCTTACCCCGAATGGGGAAGACGAAGCGGCTTTCCGCCAGGGGCAGCGATACGTCGCTCGGCTGGAAACTGTTACCTTACCTGAGGCTTCTGCCCCACTCCCAATCCAGGGCGAAGGGACTTACCTGATTACCGGGGGGACCGGAGCCTTGGGTCTGGCAGTCGCTCGTTGGTTGGTCGGTCAAGGGGCACGCTCCTTGGTTCTGGTTAGCCGTAGCGGGGCCTCAGCCCAGCATCAGCTCGAACTAAAGGCCCTGCGGCAGGCCGGGACTACGGTATGGGTTGAGCAAGCAGATGTAGCCGAGGCAGCCCAGGTAGAGGTGCTGCTCCAGAAGGTGCGACAGCAGCTTCCGCCCCTGCGAGGCGTGCTGCATGCAGCTGGTACTCTGGCCGACAGCACGCTGCTGAATCTCACCGCCACCCAATTTACTCAGGTGATGACGGCCAAAGTAGAGGGAGCCTGGAATCT
>JACVRP010000062.1 GCA_014534385.1 Cyanobacteria bacterium Co-bin13 | reverse complement strand
CATTAATAATCGCCCTAATCGGCGGCTTCTTTTCCCGAGTTGCCACCCGTGTTCTAGGCCAAATGCAGTTTCGCGATTAATCACTGTCCTACAGCTACATTTTTCGCAGACCCACCCCCACAGTCGATACATGCAGTCCCCCCGTCTACCCTCTCACCCGTCCTCCCCACCACCCTCCCACTCCTCCACCCATGCCCCTCCTCCCCGCCCGCCTCTGGCCGTTAATTCTCAAAGAAGTCCGGCAGATTCTAAAAAATCGCCAGATCATCTTCCTGCTGCTGTTTCCGCCCACAGTACAGCTGCTAGTCTTTGGCCTGGCCCTCAACCCTGCCGTGAGTCACCTCAGCCTGGGTGTAGTGGACTACAGCAACAGCGCCCCAAGCCGGGAATTGGTGGCTACACTCACGGCAAACGACGTGTTTGAGGTGCAGTCTTTTTCGCCCAGTACGGCTGCTTTGGGGCAGCAGGTGCGGACGGGGCAGATCTCTACGGGGCTGGTGATTCCGCCAGACTTTGCCCAGCAGGTGGCCGCAGACCAATCTGCCGATGTGCAGGTGCTGATTGATGGGGTAGATGCCAACACAGCGGGGATTGCCAGCGGCTATATGCGGCAGATTCTCAACCAGTACGGGCAGGGATTGAGACAAGTCCAGACGCTGCCGGTCGAAGTAGCCGTGCGCTTTTTGTATAACCCTGGGCTGTCCAGCAGCTGGTTTTTTGTGCCTGGCGTGATCGGCGTGGTTTTGACCCTGACGGGTTCGCTGGTGTCTTCCACGACAGTGGTGCGGGAGAAGGATGTGGGCACCCTGGAGCAGCTTTTGATGACCCCAGCGGCAGGCTGGGAGATTCTCATGGCTAAGATTGTGCCGCTGTTTGTGCTGCTGATGGGGGATGTGCTGCTGGCCTCTGCGATCGCACGCCTGATCTTTCATCTGCCTTTTCGGGGCAACTACTTTTTGTTTCTGGGCGTGTCGGCTATCTATGTTTTCGTCTGCATTGGCATTGGCATTTTGCTGGCGACCCTGGCCCGCAATCAGCAGCAGGTAGTGCTGACTTCGTTCTTTTTCAATGTGCCGCTGATTCAGTTATCCGGTGCGATCGCACCGATTGAAAGTATGCCGGCCTTCTTTCGAGCCCTGTCCTTTTTCGACCCCCTGCGCCACTACGTCACCCTGGCCCGCAGCCTCATTCTCAAGGGCGTAGGCCTTGGTGTGCTGCTGCCAGAAGTGGCGGCGTTAATTGTCTTTGCCGTGCTGCTGCTGGGCGTTAGCATCAGCCGGTTTCGGGCTCAGCTGAATTGAGGGCTGCCCTAGGGCTGCCGATGAGAGGCCCTAGCGTTAGATCTGGAGAGCTGTTTTGGCCCCCTCTTCAGGCAGCGTCCGATCTGAGGAGCCCCACAGAATGAAGTACACTGCTTGGATGCATTTTTGATCCTCAATTTACCCATGAATGCTGGCGACATTTTGAACCGCTATCAGGCGGGCGATCGCAATTTTTCTGGTCTGTCACTGTTAGAGGTGGAACTCATTCAGGCTGACCTCAGTGGGGCCAACTTTAGTCAGAGCGATCTGCGCCAGTCGCGGCTGGGGCGCACCCACTTTAACCGGGGAAACTTTACCCAAGCTGACTTGAGCGAAGCGCTGCTGTGGGGAGCCGACTTTAGCGATGCCCTGCTTGGTCAGGCTCAGATGCGAGACTCAGACCTATCTGGAGCAGTTTTCGTTCGCGCTTTGCTAGTCGAGGCCAACCTGATCAAGGCCATCCTGTGCGGAGTCAATTTGCAGGCTGCCGATCTCTCCAATGCCCTGCTAATTGAGGCCGACTTTCGCCCCAGTTCTGACCAGCAGACCAACCTGAACCAGGCCAACCTTGCCCGAGCCAACCTGAGCTACGCGCACCTCAACGGAGCACTGCTGGTCGAGGCCAACTTTAGCGCTGCAAAGCTTTGCCGGGCCCAGCTAGGTCAAAGCGTTCGTCCCGACGCGCCCAAAACGGACCTGAGCCAAGCCAACCTGCAGGGAGCCGACCTTAGCTACGCCGACCTTACAGGCGCTATTTTACGGGGGGCGAATCTGCATCAGGCAGATTTAACTGGGGCGATTTTGCACCAGACAGATTTAACGGGCGCGATCCTGCCCGATGGCACGGTTTACGCCTAATAATGGCGCGTTGATCGGACGTGTTGGCTGGGCAGGGGCATTTGTAGCAGACCCTAAATGAGCTGATATAGCTGTCGCCACATTGTTTAGGACATCTAAATTACTGGGGGTGTGGAGGCAAAGCCCCCAGCCACGGGTTCCACCCCTGCACCCCGTCCTAATGCCAGTGACTATCGCTGTATCATCCTCGTGCCGCTCTGCCCAAATGCGTCTACCTAACGGTATTGCGAAGAGACTCAGCATCAATAGGCCGAATCAGGTAAAGCCGCAGCAAATCGCCCACAATGCCTAGAATCAACGGCAGTTTGCGTAGCTGCTTAACAAAGCGGGGGGCCTGGCTCTGAGCAAGTTCCTTCAGCCTGAGGTTGCGGCCTGCGGCTCGCTCCATACGCTGAAGAAATTCGGGGTGATCAACATTCAGCGACACAGGAAAGGCGCGGGCAGCGGTTTCGTTGGTTTTGCGAATTACGGCCGCGTCAAATTCGGCGGCGTCTAGCCCCAGCATTTCGTAAAACTTAGCCCGCTCATGCACCGTCAGACTATGGGTAGCAAACACAGAAAGCAAAAAGAAGCGACTCCAGAGACGAGATTGCCAGGTCTGCCACATTTGAGGTTGCGATCGCAACAGCGCCTTAAAAATATCCCCGTGGCGGTTTTCATCCTGGCACCAGCTCTCAAAATAGTTAAATAGAGGATAAAACCGATGCTCGGGGTGCTGCTCCAAGTGGCGGTAGATCAGGATGTAGCGCCAGTAGCCAATCTTCTCCGACAGATAAACCGCATAGATAATCCACTCCACCGGGAAAAAGGTATAGGTACGCTGCTTGGTCAGCTTAGCCAGGTCAAGGGAAAGGTTGAAATCCTTCATCGCCTTATTGAGAAATCCAGCGTGGCGGGCTTCATCACGGGCCATCAGATTAAAGATTTCTGCCAGGAGCGGGCTGCGCCCTTTGAGCTTGCGAGAGAGTTCCTTAAACAGCAGGAATCCGGAAAACTCAGACACGCAGGATCGCTCCAAGTAGTCAACAAATGCCTGTCGCTCCTCCCCCTGAATGTGCTCCCACGACTGCTCAAACGACTCATCACGGGTGAAGTGGTGGCGATTGTAGTCGGCCCGCATTTCCTCAAGCATGGCCTGTAGCCCTGCCTCCCCATAGGACAGATCGAGGTTGGCAGCTTTCTCAAAGTCGGTGGTGTAAAACCGGGGCGTCAGCAGGTTTTCGTCGATGGCGGCTTTAACTCGGTCTGAATTGGGCTCTGGAGTTGGCCTAGATAGCGCGGTGACCATAGGTGTCTTGAGTGGCTAAACGACATAAATCACTTGATAGCTATATAAAATATCATGCCGAGCCTCAAACCTGAGCTGGCTCACTACAAAGTGTGACAGCTCGCTAGGGACCATTATTTTCTGGGAGGACAGTACTCAGTTAAACGGTTTAACTTGTGAGCCTCTGCTTAGCCCCGAGCATAATTCAGCCGCCTACAAAAATCTTGACAAGAACTATTTGATTTCTCGTTTTATAGCTGTATAGTAATTAAACGATTTTCCTGAGGCATGACCATGAGCAATTTAGCCCAGCGGCTGCGTGAAGGCACCCAACAATCTCACACCCTGGCAGAAAATACGGCCTTCATGAAGTGTTTTCTCAAGGGGGTGGTGGAAAGAGAGCCTTTCCGTAAGTTGACGGCCGATCTGTACTTTCTCTACAGCGTTCTAGAGACGGAAATCACTCGCCACCTGAGCCATCCTGTAGTGGGGCCAATGTCCTTTCCCGTGCTTAACCGAACACTTAACCTGGAGGCTGATCTAGCGTTTTACTACGTTGAGAACTGGCGCGATCAGATCGAGGCAACTCCGGCAGGCGAGCGCTATGTTAACCGCATTAGGCAGGTGTCGGAGAGTAACCCGGCCTTGCTAGTGGCCCATGCCTATGTGCGCTACATGGGAGATTTATCGGGTGGTCAGGGACTGCGCCACATTGCCCGCTCAGCTATGGATCTGCCCCCCGACCAGGGCACTCGGCTGCATGAGTTTGACTTGCTTCCCACAGGGGAGGCCAAGCGGCTATTTAAGCTGCAGTATCGCGATGCCTTGAATGCGCTGCCCGTCGATGAACTGTTGACGCAGCAGCTAGTAGAGGAGGCAAACCTGGCCTTTACCCTCAACCGCGACATCTTCCACGCGCTAGAGCCCGATGTGAGGGCTGCGGTGGGCAGCCATGTGTTTGACCTGATTACCCGGCAGGATCGGCCCGGCAGCACCGAGCCAGGGGCTGGTCATCCCGTTGTTGCTCTAATGGCGGCGGAGTAAACCCTTCCTGACGGCACTCGGGCGCGCCACTGCAGGATCCCCCAAACTCTCCTGTTAACAGCTTCCTGGCAATTCTCCTTTGGGAAAGGGGGCGGGGGACCGCAAGCGCGTGCTTCAAAACGCTAGAACCATCGAGCCTAATTTATTTCATCCCTGTAAATCTATGCATTCTCTGGCTTCACCGATTGTTTTTGACTCGGCGCTGCTGCATAAGTACAACCAGCCGCTGCCGCGCTACACCAGCTATCCTCCGGCAACTGAGCTGAGGGAGGAGTTTAATCGGGGCGATTTTGAGGCTGCGATCGCACAGACGCTGACGGATCAGCTCACGGTGGGTAATGACCGGCAAAGGCCGCTGTCTCTCTATTGCCACATCCCTTTTTGTGAGTCGGCCTGCTACTTCTGTGGCTGCAACACCCTGATTACCCGCTACAAAGAGGCCGCTAACCCCTATCTAGACTACCTGGAGCGCAACCTAGGCCAGGTGAGCAGTCGCATCTCCAACCGCCGCGTCAATCAGCTCCACTGGGGTGGCGGTACCCCCAGCTATCTTTCGATGGACCAGGTGGAGCGGCTGTGGACTGCTTTGCACAGCCGCTTTTGCTTTGAGCCGGGTGCAGAAATTTCTATTGAGGTAAATCCTCGCGATTTGAGCCGCGAGTATGTGTTCTTTTTAAAAGACTTGGGCTTTAATCGCATCAGCTTTGGGCTGCAGGACTTCAACTTGAAGGTGCAGGTGGCGGTCAACCGGGTGCAGCCGGAGGCGATGCTGTTTAAGGCCATGGGCTGGCTGCGAGAGGCCGGCTTTGAGAGCATTAACGTAGATCTGGTCTACGGTCTGCCCTACCAAACCCTCAGCACCTTCCGCGATACTCTGGACAAAACGATTCGCCTTGACCCCGATCGCATTGCTGTCTTCAACTTTGCCTATGTGCCCTGGCTCAAGCCCATCCAGAAAAAGCACATCGATCCGGCCACGCTGCCCAGCCCCGCGGAGAAGCTCGACATTTTCCGCCTAACCATCGACATCCTGACGAGCACAGGCTACCAGTTCATTGGCATGGATCACTTCGCTAAGCCCAATGATGAGCTGGCCATTGCCCAGGCCCAGGGCCAGCTGCACCGCAATTTCCAGGGCTACACTACCCAGCCCGAGTCTGATCTGATTGGCTTTGGCCTGACCTCCATCAGTATGCTGCACGATGCATATGCGCAAAATTACAAGGATCTGCGCAGCTTTTACGGTGCAGTGGATCGGGGCACGCTGCCCCTTGAGCGGGGGATCGTGCTCAGCCAGGACGACATATTGCGGCGGGCGGTAATTATGGAGCTCATGTGTCAGTTTGAGCTGTCAAAAGCTGCCATCGAAGAAAAATATCACCTCAGCTTTGACCAGAGCTTCGACGACTACTTTGCGCGGGAGCGACAGGATCTTCAGGCTCTAGCCGCAGATGGCTTGGTGCGCCTCACCCCTAACCACATTGAGGTCCTGCCGGCGGGTCGCCTGCTGATTCGTAACGTGGCGGCGGTGTTTGATACCTATCTGCGCGATCGCACCTTGCGCCAGTTCTCCCAGTCGGTCTAGTGTTCTGTCCTTATTCCATCCATATTTGCTATCTATGCAGTTTCTCCCTTCCCTTAAAATTGGCCAACACGTGGTTCCATACCCTATTGTTCAAGGGGGCATGGGCATCCGAATTTCTGGTGCTAACCTGGCGGCGGCTGTTGCTAATGCTGGGGGCATTGGCGTTATTTCGGCGGTTGGGTTGGGGATGAATTCCCCCTACTTTGACATTGAAGAAAAAAATCCTAAAAAGCGGCAGGCACATTTTTTTGAAGCCAACCGCCTGGCCCTGATAGATGAACTGGAAAAAGCCCGTGAGCTTAGCCCCAAGGGCATTATCGGGGTGAATATCATGGTGGCGGCGCGAGACTATGAAACCCTGGTGCAGGTGTCCGTTGACTATGGGGCCGACCTGATTTTTTCGGGGGCAGGGCTGCCCCTGCAGCTGCCGGAATTGACTGCCCATCGGCCAGAGGTGGCTCTGGTGCCCATTATTTCCAGTACTCGGGCGGCTCAGGTAATCTGCAAAAAGTGGCTGCGCCACTTTGGCCGTCTACCTGATGGCTTTGTGGTCGAAAACCCTCAGTTGGCGGGTGGGCACTTGGGGGCCAAGGCAGAAGATTTGGACGATCCGGCGATTGGCTCAGCTGTGATTCCCGAACTGTTGACCTACCTGCGCCAGACGTTTGAGGCCGAGATTCCGGTAACTGCGGCGGGGGGCATTTGCGATCGCGCTACCCTCGACCAAGCGCTAGCCCTAGGAGCCAGCGGCGTCCAAATCGGCACCCGCTTTATCACTACGGATGAATGTGATGCAGACCGCCGCTACAAAGATTTTCATCTAAATGCGAAACCAGAGGATGTGGTGCTCATCTCTAGCCCAGTCGGTCTGCCGGGGCGAGCCCTACGCAATGCCTTTGTTGACCAGATCGCCGCTGGGCACCCTTCTAACCCTAAAGACCAGTGCTTTGCCAACTGCCTCCAGGTGTGCAAATTTCGCGACAGCCGCGAAACCTACTGCATCCTTCGCGCCCTTGATCGGGCTTCCCGTGGCGACGTAGACAATGGCCTGGTGTTTGCTGGCAGCCGCGCCGGACAGGCTCAGCAAATTGTGCCCGTAGCGGAGCTCATGGCCGAATTGACGGGCGCGTAGCCTTTGCCCCACTATCTGAGATCCAAGGATGCAGCAGAGGTGAGCCAGATTTAGGCTGAAGCAATATTGCCTAGCAGCTGTAAGATAGCCCCTACCAGGGCCTCTGGCTCCACGGGCTTGGTGATGTGGGCCTGAAAGCCTGCTTCAAGTGCCTTGCGTTGATCGGCTTCTGCGGCGTAGGCGGTCAGTGCGATCGCAGGCAGCCTGCCACCCCGATCGGCTGGGCGCGAGCGAATTTGCTGGATCAGGCTGTAGCCGTCCATCTCTGCCATGCCCACATCGCTCACCAACACATCGGGAACGCACCGATCCAGCACCTGCAGCGCCTCCGAGCCAGAGGCAACAGCAGTTACCCTGGCACCGTTGTGCGCCAGCAGAAATGCCTGAAACTCGCGCGTGTCGGTGTCGTCGTCTACAACCAGGATCTGCAGATTGCTCAGCGGAACGTCTGTGTCTACGCTAGTGGGGGCCGGTGCCGCTGGGGCGGAAGTTGTCTGTTGAATCACCGGCAGCTGCACGATGAAGGTCGCCCCTTGATTTTCACCCAGGCTCTCTGCCTTGACCGTTCCGCCGTGCATTTCTACGATTTGCCGCACGATGGCTAGCCCCAGCCCCAGCCCGCCAAACTTGCGAGTTGTCGAGCTGTCCTCCTGCCGAAAATACTCAAATACATGGGGTAGAAACTGAGGCTTGATGCCTTTGCCCGTATCGATCACGCGGATTTGAGCCAGCTGATCAAGCTGGCCGAGTTCAACCGTTATTTGTCCGCCGTTGGGGGTAAATTTGACGGCGTTGGAGAGCAAGTTCCACACCACCTGCTGCAGGCGAGCAGCATCGCCAGAGACCGAAGCAATGTCTGGGCCCAGGTCAAGCAGGATTTGAATGTTCTTGGCTTCTGCTGCCAAACGCACCGTTTCGACGGCAGAAGAAATCACAAAAGACAAGCTGACGGGAGCGGCGTTTAAGGTCAGCTTGCCCTGCATAATGCGAGAAATGTCGAGCAGGTCTTCGATCAGCTGCGACTGCAGGTGGGTGTTGCGCTCAATGGTCGCCAGCGCTTCCCGCTGCCGGGCTGCGTCTAACTTGCCGCTTTGCAGCAGGCGCGTCCAGCCTAAGATCGGGTTAAGAGGCGATCGCAGCTCGTGCGACAGGACGGCCAGAAATTCGTCTTTGATCTGGTTAGCTTGCCGCAGCTGTTCTGCCTGCTGCTGAATCGAGCTGATCAGATTTGCCCGCTCCAGGGCAATTGCCATCTGGTCGCAGGTTGACTGCAGCAGGGCCGCTTCTTCGGGCGTGAAGTGGCTGCGGGTGCGGCTAGCAAAGGATAGGGTTCCCAGCAGCCGGCCCTGCACAATGAGGGGCTGTCCTGCATAGGCCGTGACCCCGGCGGAGCAAATTAGCTGGGCGCTGGGATAGCTGGCGATCTGAGCCTGGTCAAGTACGACCTGTTGCCGCTCTTGGGCGACCCATCCACAGAGGTACTGCCCCAGTTCAATCCATTCGAGCGCCTGCGCTGCTTCGTCAGAGAGCCCCTCAAAGTTTCTCAAGTGCAGCATCGGGCGATTGTCTTTTTCCTCCACCATGTAGTTGTAGTAGTGATGCAGATCTAGCTGGCTGGAGAGTTTGCTAAACAGATTGTGCATCAGCGTCATGGGTTGCTCTGTTGCGAGCAAATCGCTGGTGGTGTCGTAGAGCAGCCGGAACCGCTGGTCTGCCTGTCGCTGCTCTGTTTTGTCCTGCAGGATTTTGACAAATCCCTGCACGGTATTGGCCTCGTCGTGCAGGGGCATGACCAGGCCGCTGCCCCAAAAGCAAGTTCCCCCCTTGCGCAGGTGCCAGCACTCGTTAACGGCCTGACCTTCCCTCAGCGCAACCTGCATTTCCCATTCGGCACGGTTCTTTTGGTTATCCTCTGGGGTGTAGAGAATGCGGCCATTGCGACCCAAGATTTCGGCTTCCTCATAGCCCAGCAGCCGCTCAGCCCCGAAATTCCAGCCGGTGATGAGCCCATTGCGATCCAGGGTGAGAATGGCGTATTCCTTTGCACTTTCAACCATCAGCCGAAAGCGAGCCTCGCTCTGGCGCAGGGCTGCTTCTGCCTGTTTGCGATCGCTCAGGTCAAGAATAAAGGCAACCGACTCTTCTCGCTCCTCTCCGACTAAGGAATAACCCACCAGCACCGGGACTCGGCTGCCATCCTTGCGGATGTACTCTTTCTCATAGGGATTGCAGGCCCCTCTTGCCTTTGCCTCAGCGACATGGTGCTCATCGAGCGGCAGGTACTCGGCTGGGGTGATGTCGGTCCATCGCACGGTGCCTGCCTGCAGCTCTTCTCGGGTGTAGCCGATGATGCTCAGCAGCTTGTCGTTGGCTTCGTGAACGCCGCCGTAAACATCGCCAAATAAAATACCAACAACGTTTGCTTCGACAAAACTTCTAAACCGTTTCTCGGATTGAGCAATGGCCTCACGGGCCAGCACCTGGGTGGAGATATCTCGAAAATAGCAGACCACCCCATAGCGTCCTTCGGGCAGCGGGATGCGGTTGATTTGCCACTCGTAATATTCAGTGACTCCCAGGTCGTAGCGCTTTTCGATTAGCTCGGGGACGTGATAGGGCTCTCCGGTGGCCAGCGTATGGCGGAACCGGGCGATCACTTCATCGGCCAGCGCTGGCGGCCACAGAATGCGGACTACCTGATCAAAGTCTCGACCTATTAGGTCAGGAACATTGCGAAAAACTGGCAGCGCAGTGGGGTTTACCTGCCGAATGCGGAAGTCCCCGTCAATCATGTAGATACCCAGGGGCGCTTCGTCAAAGAGCGTCTGTAGCTGGGTTTCGTTTAAGCGTAGCGCTGTCTCGGCCTCCTGCCGCTGAGTAACATCTTGAAAGAGCAGGAGGATTGTGCTGTTGCCCTCTAGCAGGGCAGCCGAAATACTGACGATGATTTTGGAACCATCTTGCCTGCAGCGGTAGGTCTCGATTCCAGAGAAGATTTCTCCTCTTACCACGGCCTCTCGCACCTGGCGGCATTCCTCCCGCTTTTCTGGCGGCACGATTGGCAGGGGCTGGCCCAACACCTCAGCTTTGCTCCAGCCAAAGACTTTCTCTGCTGCTGGGTTCCAGAGCTGCACCAGGCCGCTGGGCTCAATCACAACGATGGGAAGGGGAGAGGAGGCAACCAGGGTTTCCAGGGTTCCTAGGGTGCGCTGAATCTGCTGCTGAGTTTGCTTGCGCTCAGTGATGTCAACGGCCGCTGCGTAAAGCAGCTGTTCTTCTGGGTAGGGCTGCGATTTCCAGAGGAGCCAGCGGTAGGAGCCGTCTTTGTGCCGGTAACGGTTTTCAAACGTAAAGATCTGGTCACCAGAAAAGAGGCTGTCAGCTTCTGCAACGGAGGCACTGATATCGTCTGGATGCACAAAGTCAGTCCAGGGACGAGAAGTCATTTCGCCGACGCTCCAGCCGAGGGCCTGCTCAAAGGTTGGGCTGACCCACTGGAAATAGCCATTGCTGCTGGTGATTACCTGCAGGTCTGAACCCACTGTGAGAAACCGCTCGCGCCCCTGCTCGATTTTTTTGCGATCGCTAACGTCAGTAAATAAAACGGCAAATTGGCTGCTTTGGGGCGCACCGATGGAAAATGCATTGACATCAAACCACCGGTTCATTGCCACCGACTGCTGCTCAAACCGAATTGGGCTGCCCGTCCTGACAACTCTGCCATACGTCTCGACCCAAACCTCCTCCAGAGTGGGGACAAGCTCCCGAGCTGTTTTCCCGACTGCGCCGTTTAGCCCTGTCAGCGCCTCAAAGACTGGATTGACTTCAAGGAATCGGTAGTCAACCGGCTTACCCTGCCCATCAAACAGCATCTCGCAGATGCAGAAGCCCTGGTCGATCGACTCAAACAGCGTGCGGTATTTTGCTTCAGACTGATACAGGGAGTCTCTGGTGTTATGCTGCTCGATCACTAAAGCGGCGGTTTGGGCCAGCAGATCGACCGATACCAGGTCGCGCGGCTCCGGCTCGCGGGGGCTGCTGTGGTAGACCGCAAGGGTGCCCAAAACCTTGCCATTGAAGGACCGGATGGGAAACGACCAGCAGGCCCGGATGCCGTGCTCCTGCGCCAGAGATAGGTAGGGTGCCCAGAGCGGATTGGTGGCAACATCCCTGACGATGACCGGGGTGCCTGTGTAGGCAGCAGTGCCGCAGAAGGGGGCGTTGGGGCTGATTTCAAATCCGTTAACTGCCCGAGTGTACGCCTCAGACATGCCTGCTGTCGCTTCGAATCGGAGATGTGCGCCATCGGCATCTACCATAAACAGCGCAGTTCGCGCGCCTGCGCCCGCTTGCTCCTGGGCTGCGCAGACAATCTGGTTGAGAACGACATCGATTGAAGCTCCGCTGACGGCTTGTTCCAGCACCGCTTTTTGGGCAGCAAGCCGCGATTCGTTAGTCCGCAGCGCCTCCTCATCCTGTTTGCGCTCGGTGATGTCTTGAATCAGCGCAACCGTGCGCAGCGGCTGCCCGGAGCTATCGCGAATGATATTGCCAGTCGCCAACGCCCACACGATGCTGCCGTCTTTTCGCCGATAGCGTTTTTCTGACCGATAGCTGGTGGTTTTGCCCTGCACCATACTGTTAAACCGTTCCCGATCGCAGTCACGGTCATCTGGATGGTTAATGTCGTCAATGGTGAGGTTGAGGAGTTCGGCTTCGGTGTATCCGGTAAGGGCGCAAAACGCAGCATTCACGCGCAGAAAACGGCGGTTTGCTGGGTTCGCCTGGGCCATACCCACACTGGTCAGGTTAAACATGGCCTGGAAGTCGGCCTCTCGCTCCCTCAATGCCGCATTTGCCTGTTCGCACTCCTCTTCGATGTGCTGGCAGGCGTTAGTGCCGTCCATCGGGCTGAAGGATCCCTCGACTGCATCCTGACTGCTGACCCTGGTTCCAGTGGCAAACATGCCACTAACCTGCCCCGACTCATCCCAGAGGGGGCTGTAGGACCAGGTGTAGATAGCGGCGGCGGCCTGGCTGGGATCTGGCGGCAGCGGTTGAGCCTCTTGCTGCAGCGCCTGCCCAGTTGAGAAGACCTGCTCTACGGTTGAGCAAAGGTTGCCCCAGGCAGCCTGGGTGTTCCTACGGATGGGCTCTCCCAAAGTCGCGTCACGGCTGCTGCCCAAGATAGAGGCGTAGGCATCGTTGTAAAACAAGATGCGATCGCGCCCCCACACGAGGAGCATGGGACAGGCCCTGTCTCTCTTACACATCT
>JACVRP010000306.1 GCA_014534385.1 Cyanobacteria bacterium Co-bin13 | reverse complement strand
GTAACCGGCATAGAGTATCTTGCCATAAACCCCGGTATTCCGGTCGGGGTTTAGAGGATTCTCTTAACAATCCTACTGTGATTCGCGTCCCCTGCGTGCAAAGGTCAGCAAAGTCAAACAATATATGCCTCTGCTATACAGACGTTGGACCGCTTTTCAGCAGCCTCCCTAAGACAGCTCCAAAGTTCTGCCCTTAAACAAAACCGTATACCCGGCAACATTATTAAAGAATCCATAAAGTCGGTCACCAATGCAAGACCCACCCCCAGACGATGCATAGAATGCTCTATCAAGGTGGAGGCCGTCTGGTCTAACAAGTTATTGCGCTGGTCTATAAAACAATTGCGATCGCTATGGAAAACCTAACTTTTGTCCCCAAAATTTACGATCCGACTATCAATCCCAATCCCCTCGCTTCAGGCTTTTTGACCTACGGGCAGCTGCCGGTGTCGCCCCTGTATGTTTCTCCCCTGCCGCTGGGACCAACAACCGATCTTTTTGAGGTGCCCAGCCTTTACACGACCGCCACTCAAAGCGCTGCAGGCGTCACGCTCAATACGAATGGCTCAGTTTTTAATGGCTTAGTCGGTTACAGCTTGCCTTTATTTATTGCCAACGGCAGTAAAGTTCCTACAGGTAGAACCTTTTCAGCAACGGCAAACACGGGGTATGCCGGGTTCACCAACTACACGATCGATCTGTCTAATGTTAATCCCCTCAATCTAAACTCAATTGCGCTAACGCCGGTCAACCCCAGCTTCCCAATCCTCAACGCTGCCCAAGGATTTACCCTCGAATTTGACCTGACCGTTCTGCAAGAATCTAGCGCTGCTGGTAGAGCAGGCTTCAGCGCGCTAATCGTCAGCAACGATCCTGCCAAGAGCATTGAACTTGGCTTTAAAGAGCAGGGCAACGGCACCGATCGAGTATTTGCTCAAAATGCCAACTTCATCGGCGAAGGCGAAACCAGCTCCGTACCCCTAGAGATCAGCCAGACCAAGACTTACCGAGTGAGCTTTACGGGCAATACGTATTCCCTGTCCGCCAATGGCGTTGAAATTCTCACAGGCGCACTACGGGACTATGTTTTCAACCCCGCCACCAGCAATCCGCCCTTCCCCGGATCTGCCAATCCCTACGAAGCCAAAAACCTGATTTTCTTCGGCGACAACACAGACCAAGCTCGCGCTCAGTTCACCCTGGGCCAGGTTGCAGTCCTGCCACTTCAGCAGAGCCTCACTCCCGGCCTCTACGACGACTACCTGGCCTCCCACCCCGACCTGATTCAAGCCTTTGGCTATAACCTGGCAGCCGCCAAGACCCACTATGAGAATTTCGGCTTTAAGGAACGCCGCGCCATCGACACCTTCTCCGAAGGCGAATACATCGCCTCCTACGACGACCTGATCAACGTCTACGGCTATGACCCGAGAGTGGTCTTATCCCCTGGCAACGGCAACCCCACCGCCGCCACCCTCGGTTACGACCCCACCGCCGTCACCGAGCACTACATTCGGTTTGGCTATAGCGAAGGCAGATCCGTCACGTTCCAGGCCGACGAATACCTGGCCTCCCACGGAGACCTGATCCAGGCCTACGGCTACAACCTGACAGAAGCCGTCCGGCACTTCATCGTCTTCGGCTCCAAAGAAGGCAGATCGCGAGATCTGTTCGATGCCAACGCTTACCTGAACAAATACACCGACCTTCAGACAGCCTTTGGCAGCAATCTAGATGCTGCAACCCGCCACTTTGTCGAGTTTGGTTTCGCCGAAGGACGTTCTGCGGTGTAAGGACGTAGGGACAAGGAGAAGCGGAGAGGATAGGGAAGATGGGGAGGATAGGGGAACTTAAAAGACGCAAAGAACTTGAGGTTTCAACTCCCCGCGTCCCCGCGTCTCCCTCTCCCCGCGTCTCCCTGTCTCCCTTTCCCCGCGTCCTCCACTCCCTCCCACCCATCCACCCCGGCAGTAACACGCTAAAGTGAGCATAGATGAGGGAGTGGCCCCAACTATGGCAGAAACGAGCGGCAACATATTACTGGTAGACGATGAGCCTGGTCTGCGGGAGGCAGTGCAGGCTTACCTGGAGGACAGCGGCTTTGTGGTGCAGGTCGCTAGCAACGCCCAGGAGGGTTGGGACTTGCTCCAGGTGCAGACGCCCGATGTACTGATCTCAGACATCATGATGCCTCAGGTGGATGGCTACCAGTTTCTCAAGCAGGTTCGGGAAGATCCTCGCTTTAAGGGACTGCCAGTGGTCTTTTTGACGGCTCGGGGCATGACTAGCGATCGCATTCAAGGCTACAACGCTGGAGCCGATGCCTACCTACCCAAGCCCTTTGACCCAGAGGAGCTAGTTGCAATCTTGGGCAACCTGATTGGCCGCCGGGCTGCCCAATCGCCCGACCTCTCAGACACCCCCGACATTGCCACCATGGCCCGCCAGATCGAAGAGATCAAGGCCATGCTGAGCCATCGCGGTAACGTCGCTAAGACCCCCTCTCCCATTCGCATCGACCTCACCCCCCGCGAACAGAGCGTGCTGGATCTGGTGGCTGAGGGCCTGATGAACAAAGAAATTGCCCGCCGTCTCGAAACCAGCGTTCGCAACGTCGAGAAATACGTCAGCCGTCTCTTCAGCAAAACAGGAACCAACAGCCGTACTGAGCTGGTGCGCTTTGCCCTAGAGCATGGGCTTGTCACTACCTAATGGGGTTTTCAGGTGCAGAAGCCTGCGCCAGTTCCTACTAACTGAATAAATCTAATGGAAAGGGTCCGTAGGTACCGTTTACTTCATCTACATCAGAGCTGTGAAAGGTGATTAAAACGCCTCTAGAGCCTCCACTGTAGCTGTCTAAATACCAGGCGCCCTTGAGGGTATTGAACTTGATATAGACAGGCCCTTCTCGTTCGGGTAAGTCTATATTTACAGGCATGACCAGGGCAGTGACGTAGGCATCGGCTGCGGATTTACCCTGTCCTAAAGTGTCGGCGCAAATCCCTAGGGTCTGGTAATCAGATACCTCATTAAGCAATAGCAAAGCAGCGCGGGTGTCTTCTTTTTCTGCCGTATTCAATACTGGCGGTATATTTAGACAGCTAAAGCGGTTGAGCTGCTTGCGCAGGGCTTTGATATCGGCAGGGCTAGTTTCTGGCATGGGTTTAGAGGGGTGGTAAGCGCAAGGTCTTTCCCTTAAAAACCATACCCTCGATTGGGATTTTTGGTACGCAGCAAAGTTGCCCAAACACTACTGTGAGGGCAAGTAAAAGACACTATCGTACGTTGTGAAACACCTTGCAGCGATACCGTAGGGGGTTGTATCTGGCGGGTTTAGGGATTACTAGACAAGGCGCACATTCTACCCCTCAGGCTACATGATGACTTACCACGTCCGTGTCATGGACATGCCCAGCAACGAACGACCGCGAGAGCGAATGCAGTCTTACGGAGCCAAGAGCCTGGCAACGGCAGAACTGCTAGCCATTCTGCTAGGCACTGGCACTGGCCAGATCTCAGCGGTCGGATTGGGGCAGCTCATTTTGCAGGAGCTGGGCCAAAACCAGCGAGATCCGCTGGCGATGCTGCGCGACGTCTCCCTCCATGACCTGACCAACGTGCGCGGTATAGGACCGGCCAAAGCCGCCACCATTCTGGCAGCCATTGAGCTGGGCAAGCGAGTGCTGCAGACCAAGCCGCTGGAAAAAACAGTGGTCGATGACCCGGCCATTGCCGCTGCTGCCCTCAGCCATGAAATGATGTGGCAGGCCCAGGAGCGCTTTGCAGTGCTGCTGCTCGACATCAAGCATCGGCTGCTAGGCACCAAAGTCATCACCATCGGCACCGCTACCGAAACCCTGGCCCATCCCCGCGAAATCTTCCGGGAAGTCATTCGTCAGGGAGCGGTGCGCTGCATCGTGGCCCACAACCACCCCTCAGGCAGTCTAGAGCCTAGCCCTGAAGATATCAGCCTCACCCGACAACTGCTGAGCGGCGCACAGGTTCTTGGCGTACCCGTTCTCGACCATTTGATCATTGGCAACGGCGATTTTCGCAGCTTGCGGCAGACGACAGCGCTGTGGCAGGAATGCCCGCAGGAGGCGTAGGGCAGGGAAAGGGGGCTAGGGGGCTAGGAGATAGATCAGTTATGGGCAGACTAGTTCCGCTCCCCTGCTCCCCCGCTCCCCTGCTCCCCTACTCCCCTGCGCCCCTGCGCCCCTGATAAGTCTGCCAGCTAATGTTTTGCAGCAAGACCCGATCTGACTTTGAATGAGGGTTGCCGCCATAGTCAAGGATCCTGGTGGGTCCTACTATTTAGCAACAAGTTGACCGTTTTGGACTGTAAGGATCTGGGAGGACTGCAGCCATTGGGCATCGAAGGAGCCGAGATGAGTTGTGGTAATCAGGGTTTGGAAGCGATCTTGAATGGCGTCTAGAAGCTGGTTTTGACGCTTCAGGTCGAGTTCGGCCAGCACATCATCTAGCAGTAGTAGGGGTGGATCGCCAACGACGGAGTCGATCAGCTTGAGTTCGGCCAGCTTGAGAGCTAGAACTAGAGTGCGCTGCTGGCCCTGGGAGCCGTACTGGCGGGCGGGGGTGTCGTTAATGGTGAACTCGATGTCGTCGCGGTGGGGGCCGACAAGGGAAGTGCGCTGATGGCGCTCTGCGATCGCACGTAGTCGAATCTTGTCTAGAAAGGCTGTCTGAATTACCCCCGGATCGTCTTCCTCCAGTGGCACGTTGGGCTGGTAGCGAATCTGCAGGTCTTCGGTCTGGCCGCTGATGGCTCGGTGCCACTCTTGGGCGATGGGGGCTAGCCGCTCAATGGCCCTGGCCCGCCGCCGAATGACGCGAGTGCCTAGGGCAGCGAGCTGAGCATCCCACAAAGCAAATTGAGTCGCGTCTACCTGGGGCGTTGGCTGGGGGTCTTCCTCATCCCCATAGGTTTGGCGGATCAGGGCGTTGCGC
>JACVRP010000623.1 GCA_014534385.1 Cyanobacteria bacterium Co-bin13 | reverse complement strand
GACAAGGCGGTGCCGTACCTCAACCTGCCTGTCGAGGAAAATCCCTTCCTGGGCGTGCGCGGCATTCGCCTTTGTCTGCAGCAGAGTGAGTTGTTTGAAACCCAGCTGCGGGCGATTTTCCAGGCGGCCAAGACCGGCTATCTGCGAATCATGTTCCCCATGATTGCGACGCTGGAGGAGCTGCGAGCAGCCAAGCTCATCGCTGAAACGGTGCGGGCAACGGTAAGTGGGCCGCCGGTTGAAATTGGCATGATGGTCGAAGTGCCCTCGGCGGTGCTGATGGCCGAGGAGTTTGCCCGCGAAGTGGACTTTTTCTCCATCGGCACCAATGACCTGACCCAGTACCTGCTGGCGATGGATCGGGGTCATCCGGCGCTGGCAAAGCAGGCTGACGGGCTGCATCCAACGGTGCTGCGTGCGATCGCACAGACCGTCCAGGCTGCCCAGGCCGCTGGTAAGTGGGTAGGCGTCTGCGGCGGCATCGCCAGCGAACCCCTGGGAGCGCTAATTTTGGCGGGTCTGGGCGTGGCGGAGCTGAGCGTCAGCATTCCCAGCATTCCCACGGTGAAGGCAGCGCTGCGGCGGCAGTCTCTAGCTCAGGCGCAGCGGCTGGCCCAGCGGGCCCTGCGATGCAGCACCGCTTCGGAGGTTCGCAGCCTATGACCCGCATTGCTACGGTCACGCTCAACCCTGCCATTGATCAAACCGTCGCCGTTACCAATTTTGCGGCGAACGCCGTGAACCGGGTGGACTGGGAGCAGTCTGATGCTGGGGGCAAGGGCATCAACGTGGCCTCATTTCTGGCGGATTTTGGTCAGGCCGTGAGCGTTAGCGGATTTTTGGGCCAGGACAACCTGGAGCTATTTCGGCGGCTGTTTGAGCAAAAGAGCATCGCCGACCATTGCGTCACCATTGCCGGAAAAACGCGGGTCAACATCAAGATTGTGGACGATGCCCAGCAGCAGGTGACCGACATCAACTTTCCGGGGGCAGTGCCGCAGCCAAGCGACGTGGAGTCGCTGTGGGGGGCAGTGGACGAACTGGCCGCCAGCCACGACTGGTTTGTGCTTTCGGGCAGCTTGCCCCAGGGCCTGCCCGTCACCCTCTATTGGGATCTGGTGTCGCACCTGAAGCGCCTTGGCAAAACCGTGGTGCTCGACACCAGCGGCGAACCTCTAAAGGCCGCTCTGGCGGCCCGCCCCAACCTGATCAAGCCCAACTTGAGCGAACTGCAGGATCTGCTGGGTCACCCGCTAGACAGCGAAGCCGATATCTTGCAGGCGGCTAGCGAGCTGCTGCTGCGAGGGCTGACCTGGGTGGTGGTGTCGATGGGGGCTGAAGGAGCCTACTTTGTCACCGCTGAGGCCGCCTTTCATGCCCAGCCGCCGCCTGCGGAGGTCAAGAGCACTGTGGGGGCGGGTGACGCGATGGTGGCAGGCACCGTGGCGGGCCTAATGCAGGGAGCTGACTGGGCCGACTGCGCTCGGCTGGGCACCGCCTTTTCCCTCGGCACCCTGGGTCTGCTGGGGCCGCACCTGCCCGAGGTTGAAGCGGTGAAGGGGCTGTGCGATCGCATCACCCTGCGCCCTCTCACCCTGCCCAACCTTGCTCTTAAGGAATGACCTACGCGCTTAAAAATGACTTAGGAAACTACCGATGACCAAACTCGTTGCCATTACCGCCAGTGCCG
>JACVRP010000379.1 GCA_014534385.1 Cyanobacteria bacterium Co-bin13 | reverse complement strand
AGGAGGCGATTCTAGAAGATCAGAAGGCGCAGGTTCAGCCTGATCTAGTGCAGGCTCGGGGGTGGGCTGGGACAATCCCCTAAGCTGATTGTGTACCCACTGCACCAGCTGCCCCATCTGTTCATGCTGAGTCCCTTCAAAGCCGAGCACTTCGAATATAGATTCCAGGTGTGCCCGGTCTGGCTCGGTAATTCTGATGCGAGACATTTTTACGTTCACGGCTTGAGGCTGATAGATTAAAGGCTGCTGCATTAGAGGCCGCTGGTGCTGCTTGGCCTGGGCTCTCTGATAAGACTCGATAAATACTTCTAGGGGCTTGATGCCGCCATGCCCTAGCTTAATGCCCTTACGCTTACCGCCATGCTGGGCAATGACCGCATCAGCAATTTCATAGTCGGAGTAGTGCCGGTTGGCTCCCAGCAATCGCTGAAGCTCAGGGTTTTTTTCATCCAAAATGGCATAGTGGCCCTGAATCGCTGCTTTAAACTCTGTCTCGTTAACGTTAGGCGGACAGTACCAAAAGGTAGCAATAGTGGCATAGATAGCTCTAAACAGGTGGGTGTAAAGGCTGTCTTTACCTGCCCTGGGCGGAACTAGGGTGGTGAAGTTGCGATCGCACGCCACCTCCACCGCCCGAGCATAGCGCCGACTCACCTCAGCCGCACTCAGCTCAGCCGCCCCTGGCAGCTCGTGGCGAACCCTAGCTAGCGCCTGAATTACCCGGTCAGCAGTAGTTAAGGTGGGAATTTCAAAGGAGAGCTGCTGCAGTTCCCCCCGGCGCTTTAAAGCACCCGTAAAGATAACGCTCCACTGAGATTTCTTCTCAAACTGAGCCGTGCTCAGCAGCTCACTGGATCGCCGTCCGGTGAGTACGGCTAGACCGGCACAAATATCAGCCCAATCCGGCATCTCCAAAAGCCGTACCGCTTTGGCAACAATACTGTCAGGTTTATCAATAAACTGCACGCTTTCATTGCGACCTGCCACTGTCCGCTGCTTCTCCGTGTTTAGAGCAATCCACTCGGCAGTGCTGAAGTTAATGCAGTCAAGACTAAAGTGGTCAGGGCCAAGGTAGGTTTTGAGATAGCGTCGGGTGATGTCCATCAAAGACTGCTGCTGGCGCAAGGTAGTGAGTCCCCGGCTCGCCCACCAGTCACGCAGCTCTTGGTTGATTGCCTGGGCTGCAGCTCTACCTGCCGCAGTATCCTGAAGTGCTTTTATCCGAGGGATCCATGTCTCGGTCAAGGCATTTTCCAGCCATGCACGTTTTCCCACGCCTGCGTCCTTGCTTCCAGTTCACGCTAATCATATCAATATCCATATTCGAAGTAGGCACGCCGCTAATCAGACCTCATCCACCGGGATCACTACGGTAAATGTGGAGCCGTAGCCTGGCTGGCTGATCAGCTCAACTCGACCCCCGTGAGCTTCGGCGATTGTCTTAACAATAGCCAGCCCCAGCCCAGCTCCTTCAGAGCGGCGGTAGCGATGGGAAATGCGGGCAAAGCGCTCAAAAATTTGCTCCTGGTGCTCCAACGGAATGCCCTCCCCCGTATCACGCACCCAGAACCGGGCGTACCCTCTGACCAGCCCAGAGCCCAGCAGGATTGGACTGCTGACATCGCTGTGCTGAGCAGCATTTTGCGCCAGATTCATAATGGCCTGGGTAAGGCGCTGACGGTCAGCAACAAGACGACCCTGCCCCAGTGCTTCGAGCTGCCAAGGGTGATTGGAAAGCGCCTTAGCTTTGGCAAACAGTTCTTCGGTAAAAGCTTCGAGATCGATCGGGTCTAACCGCAAAAAGCTCTGGTGCTCTAGCTTTGCCAGCAGCAGCAGATCATCTACAAAGCGGCTCATGCGATCTAGCTCATCAAGCACAATGGCCAGGGTTTCCTGTTTTTCCTGGGGATCGTCTCCCAGGAGTTCCAGGTGCCCTCGAATAATGGTGATAGGCGTTCGCAGTTCATGACCAGCATCGCTGGTAAAGGCCCGCTGGCTGGCAAAGGCAGCCTGCAGGCGATCTAGCATTTCGTTGAAGCGCAGGGTCAGCTCGCTAATTTCAGAAGCCCCCTGCACCGGAATGCGCTGAGTCAGATCAGACTCTCTCAGGGTGCGAACGGTCTCGGTTAACAGCCGCAGCGGTGCCAGGGCCCGTCCGGCCGCTATCCAGGCCAGTACTGAGGTAACGGCTAAAACAGCGAGGGTAACTTTCACGATGACACGGGTAGCCTGATTGATTTCTGTTTGGCCCCGTGAGACCAGGTAAGTCACTACAAAAACGCCCCGGTTTTGCCCGCGAACCACAGGCTCTGCCTGATACACAATAATTTCGCCGTTGGAGGACGTCACCTGCCCCCGTTGCGGGTGAGTGAGCAAGGCCAGAGACTGCACCAGCCCTCCATCGGGATCAAGCGCGTCGGGAACGGCGGTGGGGCTGGAGCGGTAAAACTCACCGTTGAGCAGGGTCAGCAAAAACTCGCCATCGGCTGGAATATTGCGCCTTAGAAAGACTGCGAAAATAGCCTCGATGTTGTCTCCAAAGGGAGCCCCAGTCTTTGGATCGCGGCCATCGACTAGCTGCTGAAACTCCTGCACCTCCTGGCTAAGGGACTGGTCAATGCGTTCATTGAGGCGGCCCAGCAGCGTTTGCCGGGTACCTATAACCACGGCCAGGGTAGAGAGGGCCATCAGCAGAAGGTAGCCGGTCAGGATCCGCAGGCGCAGACCCGAGAGACCTCGCCGCCATTTTGAAGGTCGGTGGCGTGAAAAAGCGGGAGGCTGCAGTCTCATAGGGGCGGTCTCATAAGCGGATCTCTTAAGCAGGTGTATTAGGGTACCCACCGGGTCATTGATGCTTTATCCAGGCCCACGGCTAGAGATTTGCCTAAGTAGCCACTCCGGAATCTGCCCCAGGTTTTGGCATGGGCTTGGCACAGGCAATCTCATGAGCATGAGAGTTTTCTCACAAAACCTTCATGGGCCTTTTAACTACGAAGGTAACGCTGAAAGATAGTTAATTCTGGTTCAACTTGCCCATGTCGATTACAGCGTCGAGTGCAGCCATGTTTCCGAGCCGGTTGTCGGGAGCTGGAGTAGACTTTCCCCCCAGCCGACGGTGGCGGGTGGCGCTCTACTCCCACGACACCATGGGACTGGGTCACAAGCGCCGCAACCTGCTGATTGCTCAGACCTTGGGAGCCTCTGCGATCGCAACTGATGTCCTCCTCATCAGCGGCATGCGCGACGCCAGCGACCTGCCGACGCCAACGGGCGTAGACTGCCTCACCCTGCCCGCCCTCTGCAAACGCGCCGATGGTCAGTATCAGTCGCGACGGCTGGAGATTTCTCTGCAAGACATTATCGGGCTGCGATCGCAGGTTATCTGTACTGCTATCAAGGCTTTTCGGCCGGATGTGCTGATTGTGGACAACGTGCCGCGTGGAGCGGTGCGAGAGCTCGACCCTACCCTGGAGTACATCAAGACTCACCTGCCTACCCGCTGTGTCTTGGGCCTGCGCGATGTGCTCGATGCCCCTGCAGCGGTGCAGCGCGACTGGCAGCGAGCGGCCCATATCGAAGCTATCCGCCGCTACTACGATGCCGTCTGGATCTACGGCGACCCCCAGGTCTACGACCCCCGCTGCGAGTACGGCTTTGCCCCCGACCTGGTTGCCAAGATGCGGCCCCTGGGCTACCTGGATCAGCGAGCCAGGCTGACCCACGCCAGCTCCCAAAGCAAGCAGGCTCTGGAACGGCTGAATTTGCCCGAGGGTAAATGGGTGCTGTGCCAAGTTGGGGGCGGGCAAGATGGCGCGGATCTGGCCCTGGCCTTTGCCCAGGCCCGATTTCCGACAGATACCTTTGGCATTGTATTAACCGGGCCATTCATGCCCCCGGCGATGCAGCAGCGGCTCTCACTCTATGCCGCTCAAAACCCCCAGCTGCGGGTGCTGGAGTACGT
>JACVRP010000103.1 GCA_014534385.1 Cyanobacteria bacterium Co-bin13 | reverse complement strand
GTGCTGATTGGCCTGTTCCTGCTGCTCTACCCAGAAGCTGCCTGGTGGCCTAAGCTTGGCAACCTCCTGCTGGCACTGGTAGCTATAACCTTTTCCTTCTGCCTGCGCTTTGTCATGCAGTACACCTTTGCACTGCTTGCCTTTTGGACAGAACGGGCCAGCGCCATTGAGCAGTTCTGGTATTTGATTTACACTTTCTTGTCTGGCATGATTGCCCCGCTAGAGCTGTTTCCGGAAGCGGTGCGCAACGTAGTGCTGTGGACGCCCTTTCCCTACCTGATTTACTTTCCCGCCAGTCTGCTAATTGAGCGGCCGGTCAACGTTGCCCAGGGGTTTGCTGCAATGCTTCTCTGGTTTGCCCTGTTTTTGGGGCTCAATCGCTGGCTGTGGCGGCAGGGCTTGAAACAGTATTCGGGGATGGGGGCCTAATGGAGCGCTATCTCAGGGTGCTAAAGCTTTTTTGGGGCACTTCTGTGCAGGCAGAGCTGGAGTACCGCCTCAACTTTTTGGTAGCTGCTTTAAGTAGCCTGGGCAGCCTGGCAGGCAGCATTTTTAGCCTGTCTTTGTTTTACCGTACCGGCTATCAGTTTCAGGGCTGGTCCTGGGATGAGGCACTGATGGTGCTAGGTGTGTTTACCTGGCTGCAGGGCATTTCTGCTACTTTCTTGGTGCCCAATCTCAACAAAATTGTCATTCAGGTGCAGGAGGGAACGCTGGACTTTGTCCTGCTTAAACCTATCAGTTCCCAGTTTTGGCTTTCGACCCGCACCGTATCGCCTTGGGGCCTGCCCGATCTGGCCTTTGGCCTGCTGATTATGCTCTATTCCGGCAGCGAGCTAGGGCTAGGACCTCTGAGCTACCTGCTGGGCATTCCCCCCCTACTTTTTGGGGCGGTGGTGCTCTACAGCCTTTGGTTTATGCTGGGGGCTACCAGTATCTGGTTCGTCAAAATCTACAATGTCACAGAGGTTTTGCGGGGCCTGCTGGAGGCCGGCCGGTACCCAATCGTGGCGTATCCGGCGGTCTACCGAATTTTCTTCACGTTTATTATTCCCGTCGCCTTTCTCACGACTGTACCGGCTCAGGCCATGCTAGATCGCAGCAGCGGCCTATGGCTGTTGGGAGCAGCCTTGCTGGCAGTTACGCTGTTTCAGTTTTCCCGCTGGTTCTGGGGCTTTGCCTTGAGGTTTTACACCAGCGCTTCTAGCTAGTAAACCTGCGATTTTGTGACTTGAGTCACTTATTGAGGCACCGCCCATCACCTACTATCTTTTAGCAGGTCACACGCCCGTTCCGTATTTATCACAGGATCACGAATTCACAAATCACCTGGAGTCTACGGGAGATCCCGGATACTGAACCTATCAGCCCTCTCCCTCGTGCAAGCAAAATGTCTGTCCCTGTTGCCCTCTCCCAAAATCATCTCGAACAGCTTATTTCTCAAATTTGCATGACTCGCAAAATTACCCGGCAAGACCAGCACCTTTTGATGCGGTTGGGCAGTCAAGCGGGTCTAAATGAGCAGCAGCTTAACATGCTTAACTTTCTTTATGAGCGGCTGCATAGTGGCTGTATTCGAGTCGTTGATTGAGCGGCTGCTAAAGTCCCAAAACCTTAGAGGGGACGCTGCACTGCAGCGTCCCCTCTAAGTGTTTAACGTGACCTGTCGCTAGGAGCAGCGGTCTAAGCGGAGCTTGCTCTAGCTTTGAGCAACGCTCTGCTGCAGCATGGCCTGGTGAGCCCGCTGAACCTCATCCTCACTGCCGTTAACGACTACCCGAAAGTTACGAGGCACGTTGGGATTGCCCTTGATTTGCTCTTCACGGGGGGCATTGGCTCTGAGTCCTTTGCCGCTAGCCCAACCCACCACAGCACCTACCAGAGTGAAAAGGTAGATAGAAAGAGGGCTGATGTTGGAGTAATCAGTGGCTCCTGAAAGGGGAACCAGAACCAGGAAAACAAAAAGAATACCCAGGATGCCGCCATAGGCTGCACCGATTAGCAGGCCGGCCTGGCCGCCAGTCGTGGTTCCCAGTGCGTAAATCTGGTTTAGGGGGCTAACGCGATCGTCGATTTCAACTTTTTGGGCAGATACTCCGGCAGCTTGAATAGCTTCTTTGAGCTGCAGGGCACCTCGGTGATTGTTAAAAACACCAATCACTTCACCGGGTTCTCTATATTGTCCTCGGGCCATAATCAAATCTCCTGTCTAAAATGGCTTAAGCGGGCACAACAAACAGACAAAAATACTCTGCCTGAGCCTGGTTGCTATTATTTAAAGACCCCCAGAGTCCCGCTATTTCAAAACAAACGAGTCTAATAAAAGATCAAGAGTTGACGTCTAAAAATGAATCAACTCTTAGGTTCTTCGCTTTTATCTTGCCGGTTTAAGCGAGGGTTTTGATCTGCAGGGAGGTAGATATTGCTCTAAGGATAAGAGACCGTTTGGCATAGCAAGCTTAGCCTTAACTGTGGCCCTAGCTGTGGCTAGATAAGCTATTAGGTGGGTTGGCTCATGCCGCAGATCAGCCCCAGTCGTCTAGGAGAATGCGGCGCAGGATTTCGGTCACTTCTGCAGCTAGGCGTGCATCTAGCAAGGTTGCCTCACGGTTGTTGTCTCCCAGGCGTTTGGTGGCTAGCAGGGTGAGGCCAAAGCTCCGCAGGGGAGCAACGCCGTTGACCTCGATCGCCTGGGGGCGGGCATCGATAAACTGAACAAAGGCAGAATAGACCAGCTCCGTGCGACGGCGCTGGCTGCTGTAGCCAAAGCCCATCTTTGAAATGATCACGGGGGACTGAATGACTGAGCGCAGTCCTAGCCGCTCGATGGCGGCGTCTACGTAGCGGGCTGAGTCGCGGCCCAGCGCTCGAACGATGCTCTCCAGGCTTTTCCACTGGGCCCGGGGCAGTTGAGCGCTGGCCGGGAGGTGAGGGTGCCAGCCCAGCATGGTCATGATTCGGGTCATATCGTAGGTAGACAGGGCATTGGGGCCACCATGACGCGCACCTGCTGCGGCTAACAATACCTGCTGACGCTCCTGATCCCAAAGGACGGGACGACCCATGAAAGGGCCTTCTCCATAGTTGCCCCGAAACATCAGTTTGGTGTTGCCAGTAATGCCTTTTAGCCACTGCTCCAGGGTTTGGGGGGTGGTGAAAAGCTTGAACATGGCTGCCAGCGCATTGGAGCTGCTGATGTCGTATTCGTAGTTGACCATGTCTACCGCCAGATCGTGAATGCTAAATCCGGCGCTGCGGCTGCCAGAACGGATGACTAGCTGGTCAATATCGGCCTGAATGGCTTTGCTATGTACTTGGGAGATCAGGTGAAGCAGCGGTAGGACTTTGGTAGCGCTCCAGAGCTCGCTATTAGCCAGGGCATTGTGGCCTAGCCAGGTGGTCTTCAGCTGTTGGTTGGCGAACTGGCCCAGGCAAAGGCAGGCTTGCTGGATATCGGCGTGGAGAAAGTCTAGCCGAGTTTCTTCGATATTGGGCAAGGTGCCTCGCTCAGGGTAGGGCTGAGGGACGGGGCAAAAGACAGGGCGGCTAGGGCTGGCGGGCAGGGCAGTGGCGTGGGCTGCCGGAGGGGCGAAAAAGCGGGCGGCTCTTCTCAGGGCCGATCTGGGGTAAGGTCGGGGGCTGCTGGTTTTGGCTGCAGGAGCCTGCACGGTGTTGGCGGCAGGCGGTTTCAGCCATAGGTAGCTGGGGTAGTTTTCAACAAGCTTTTCAAAGGGAGATGTTTGAATGCCTCGATCTAGAAAGGCTAGATGGGCAGCATCGAAGCCCGCTTCCTGCTTGAGGTACTCCCGAAAGATGCGATCGCGATTTTTAGCAGCCCTCAAAGAGAAGTCCACCACATCCAAATTTTGCAGCCGATGGGCCAGGCTGGCATCGAGGATGTAGGTTTGCCGGTTGGGCAGCTGCAGCACCTGACAAAACTCCAGCAGGGCCATCTGCGTGTTGAGGGAAAAACGGCCATCGGGCTTGCGATCGCGCGGGTAGAGCCGTACCTGCTGCAGCTGACGCTGGATGTCGCGCACCAAATAGGCATTGCCCCGCAGCCGCCAGAAGGGAACCGCAGCCTCTGGGTCTAGAGTGTCTAGTCGGGCATGCCAGGTGACGTACTGAGGCGGCACAGCAGCAAACCCTAGTCCCTGGCACAGCAGAGCCGCAGCCGTCGCCCACGTCAGCGGAGCCTGAGGCTGCAGGCGACGCACGTTGGGGTAGCAGACAACTAAGCCCGATAGGGTTGCTGCGGCCAAAGCCGCCTGCAAGTCTACCGGAACCTCAGCGCCATCCTCAAAATAAGCCTTTAAAACTGGCTTCGGCACCAGCGGTTTCAGGTACCCCAGCTGCTCAACCAGAAGGGCAATACCCTCAGCCCGCGTCAGCATCGCCGCCTCCGGAACTGGAGTCTGGCTGCGACCTGAGGCCGATGACGCTCGACGCTGATCTCGCCTCAGCAGCTCTGTTAGCTCATCTCTGGCCACAGGTGCATTGAGCTGACGCTGACTAGCCCAGTCAGGGGAAACAATCTTGTTTTCAATTAGAGTCAGGATTGCCGCTGTGGCCCAATGATCAGAGTCGATAGACGCTAAGGCAGTGTTTGAAGACGCAGTGAGGTCGTCAGGCATTCCCGGATTGTGAAAAATGGCTTTGTAAGCTTTATAAGGTCAATAGCCATTGTTTTTCAAGCTTACCTGCGATTACAGCGTTGTAGATCACAATTTGCTAGAGATTTCTATTCCACTCATCCACCCTTCCACCCTCCACCCTTACCCCTCAGGGCTCAAATGCCGGGCAGCTGCAATCACAGCTTGTCCCAGGGACAGCCCGCCGTTGTTGGGAGGGACTTTGCTGTGGGTGAGGACGGTTAGGCCGAGATCTTCGAGGCGCTGCTTAACTTCTAGAGCCAGGATCTGATTTTGGAAGACGCCGCCGGTTAGGGCGACTAGCGTGAAGGGATGTTCGTCTTGAAGGGTGTGGGTGAGGGCTGCGATCGCAGCGGCGAGCCCCACGTGAAATCGGGCTGAGATGACTGCGGCATCGACGTTCTGCATCAAGTCAGCCAGCAGCGACAGCCACATGGATCGAGGATCGAGGAGCCACAGCCCGTCTTCGGGGCGAGCGACGGCTTCAAAGGGGTAGGGCACCGTCCGAGGGAGATGATCAGGCTCAATCAGAGCTTCTAACTCTACGGCCCCTTGACCTTCGTAACTCGCTGTTTCCCGGCAAATGCCTACGGCGGCAGCAACCGCATCAAACAGCCGCCCTGCAGATGAGGCTAGAGGTGAGTACACGACCTCCAGGTCTTGATTCAGCATCATCTCTGGCGGTACCTGAGGCTGACTCAGCAGAAATTCAATCAGCTCCAGCTCGCCACAGGCTGTCAGCAGTTCGGCCCAGTCAAAGGCACCCCTGAAATGGGCATAGGTGCTGCGCCAGGGCTGATAGATCGCCTGTTCACCGCCAAACAGGGCCACAGGCTTAAAGGTTGCCAGTCGCCGATAGCCTCGATAGTCTGCCAGCAGAAACTCGCCCCCCCAGAGGGTGCCATCATCGCCAAAGCCCAGGCCGTCTAGCGCAATTCCGAGCACGGGCGGTGTCTTTAAGGGCAGTCCGTTTTCGGCCATGCAGGCCGCCACATGGGCATGGTGGTGCTGAATGGAGTGAAGTCTCAGAGCCCCTGCTGCGCCCTCATGGGAGCGCTGGCTGAGGGATAGGCCCAGCTGGGTTGAGCGGTAGTCGGGCTGCTGGTCTACGGCAACAATTTCGGGTTGAGCGGCAAAAATCTGGCCAAACTGGTCGAGCGTTTGCTGGTAAGTCTGGTAGGATTTGCCGGCTTTGAGGTTTCTAATGGGTTGGGAGAGCAGGGCCTGTCCGTCCTGTAGTCGGCAAAGGGTATTGTTGTGGTCATCGCCTAGGGCCAGCAGGGCAGGAGACTGCTCAAATCCCTCTGGCAGGTAGATCGGGCAAAGCACGTAGCCTCGGCCCCGCTGCAGCACCTGCAGCTGGCCTTCGCTTACCTGCACCACAGAGTCAGGGGCAGGATTGACGATGTCTAGATCGTTTAGCAAAACGTAGTCGGCCAGGAGGGCCAGCTGGGCTTTGGCTGCCTCAGAGCCGAGGTCAGTTGGGAGGTCGGCAGGACTGTCTGAAGTCAGCACGATGGGCCGATCCAGGCGCTGCAGCATCAGGTGGTGCAGCGGGGTGTACGGCAGCATGAAGCCAAGGCGACGATGGCCGGGGGCAACGGAGGGTGCAATGGGCCTCAAGGCGCTGCTGGGGGAGGGTTGAGACCTTTCGAAGGGCTGGTCTGAAGCGGCGGCCTCTGACGTCAACGCTGGTTCTGGATCCTCGACCTCCCAAGAACTGGGAATTTGATCGGCGAAATCACCCCGGTGAAAACTCAAAAATTCAGCTTCTAGCCAAAAACCGGGTAGCTGACCCAGCTTCGACGGCAGCAAGACAGCCGGAGCCGCCGAACTCTGCAGCAGCGCTTTTTCTTCTGGGCTGACTTGGCAGTAGCGCTCAACCACCGGCAGATCCCGCGCCATTAACGTCAGCGGTCTGCCAGAACTGTGCTGCCGCAGCCTGCGAACGGCGACTTCATTGGTGGCATCGCAGGCTAGCTGCACTCCGCTCAGTCCTTTAATGGCCACGATGTCTCCCTGCAGCAGCAGAGTGGCCACCGCATCTAGGTTGTCGAGGGAAGAGAGGCGGGAGGTATCGACTGGGCTACCGTCGGGGTGGGCTAGCCGGACCTGGGGGCCACACTGGGGGCAGGCCGCAGCGAGGGACTGAAAGCGGCGGCCGTTGACGTCTTGGGCCTCCTGCTGGCAGTCGGCACATAGCGGAAACGCCGCCAGGCTCGTCTGAGGCCGGGCAGCGGGAACCATTTGCAGAATGCTCAGGCGAGGGCCGCAGCCGGCACAGCTGGTAAAGGGGTAGCGGTAATAGCGGCTGAGGGGATCGAAAATTTCGCGCTGGCAGTCGAGGCAGGTTGCTGTGTCAGGCAGCATCAGCGCCTGAAGGGGGCTGGGTTGTCTGGAAATGATGTTGAAATCTGAGAACGTCAGTTTGCCTGCGTAGGCTGTGCGGGTGATGGTTTTGATGGCGGTTGGAAAGGGAGCTTGCGATCGCAAATCTACTACCAGCGCATCAATCGCCCGCTGCTCGCCGACCACGATGATGTCAACGCGGGTGCCATCACTGCAGACTTCCCCCCGCAGGCCCCGCTGTTTGGCCAGCCGGTAGACAATAGGCCCAAACGCTACTTCATGGACGCTTCCCTGAACTCGAATCTGCTCGGCTTTGAGGCTGTCTGCACCGTATTGGGAGGTAAACGGAAAAATACTCATGTATAAATCGACAGGGAACCCACAATAAACAGGGTGTTGATTAGCGAGCTTGGGATCTCCTTAGAGAGTCGGCTGGCACTGGTCTCTAGCACGCTCTCTGGCACTGGTCTAAAAGGCTTAAGTAACCTTTATGACACTGTTGCCACAGAGCTTATGACAACGGCTATATCCAAGGTAAGAACTTAAAGTCTAGCGCTCAAATTTCTTAACTCCCGTTTTCAATCCTTGAGATAATTCGCAATGTTTTCTGTCTGGTGGGGCCAATGGCTACAGTCTTACTAGACTATTTTCAAAGGGGCTTTTCTGCTTCAAAACCACCTTTTGTCTTAAGGCTTTGCCGAATCAGCAAGCTCTACTGGTTAACCTGCTGCCCCAAAGCCTGCTCGACATCGGCTAGGGCTACGGCGACTGCATTGACCTGCTGTGGTCGTCCCTGCTGCTGAAAAATTGCCTGAGCTTCCTCATAAAGGGCTTTGGCCTGATTCAGGTTTGTTGGGTTGCCGGCCTCGGGCCGATCGTCGCAGTCGGGCAAGTTAAAGAGGACATTGGCCTTGTTGGCTAGCGTGTGGGCGTATTCCAGGGGCGTATCGCGACGGCTGCGAACTTTGATGGCCTCATCGTAGGCTGCCAAGGCCCGGCGGCGGCTAGCGACGACATGGGCGGCGGACGAGTACTGCAGCGCATTGCCCAGGTTGTTCTGTAGCAGGGCGTATTCGACAGGATGGCTAATTGGGCCCACGTATTTCAAGGCCTGCTCAAAAGCCTGCACCGCCAGGCTCTGCTGCGCCTCGCCCGGCTGACCGGGAAGGGGGATCGAGAGGTGGGCGATCGCAATGTTGTTTTGCACAATCGCGTGCTCCTTGGGGTAGCTCTCGCCGGTAAACACTCGCAGCGCCCGCTGGTAGCTCTGCAGGGCTTCGGGCAGCTGGGCCAGCGCCTGAAAGACTAGTCCCAGGCTCATCTCGGCAGCGGCAATTTCTTCTGGGGCCGCGTGTTCCTGCAGCAGCGGCAGCGCTTTCTGATAGGCCGCTTGGGCTTCTATCAGCAGGTCGGCCAGACCGGCTGGAAATGAGCGCAGCGCTGCCCCCAACCCGACTAGGGCCCGCGCCTGCAGCAGCGGATACACGCCCTCGTCACACAGCTCTAGGGCCTGACAGTAAAGATGCACGACCCCCTCCAGCTGTTGAGATGAGCGGGTCTGATCTTGCACCTGCTGGGCAATTTCAATCAGCCGCTCAATCTTTTCAGCAGGGGTCGTCGCAGTGATCTCAAGGGCTGCGATCGCAGCTTCTACCGCTGCATCGGGCAAGCTCGGCTTCACAGGGCACCAACTCCTTAGAAAACCCGATAAACTTCACTCAAAAAGCCTTTTAAAAACCCTGAAAATGCCCCACTTTTAAACAGGCTGCCTTGAGTTTGCAGCAGGTGTTTTCTAAAGTAAGCTTCAGTATTTTTCGATATTTCTAACGGAAACAGATGAATATTACTCAAGCACAATCTATTGACGAATGCCGCCGCTTTTATCTTTTACACAGAATTCCAGGCGTGATTTTGGGTGCTGCCGAGGTTCCGTCAACAGAGGGTCGCTGCTTGAGGAGGATGGGGTGCTGGCAGGCATGCTGATTCTGTTATTTTTGGGGCAGCCGTGGCAATGGGCTAGGCAGACTGCGATGCTTCCATCTGAAGTTGTGATCTGGCAGTGTGAGGCGGCCGGGGCAAGACATTCCTACCGGGCGGCGCTTGATCCCGCTGCTGGGGTCTACAGCTTGAGCCTGTATGACGGCCCCCAGTACGGCAGCCTGGCAGAAACCGTTCAACTTGGCCGAGAACCCGGAGAAGGCATTGCGATCCGCGCCTCTGGGCAGGCCGATGGCGGTCGCTCTATCTGGGTAAAGGCCCTCGATCCGGGGCTGACGTTTCAGGTGGAGGACAGCGCCTTTGGCCGGGCTACCGGGCGCTGCATCCGAGACACCGGGTTTAACTAAGACTTTGAAGTTACCGTAAAGCTCCCAGCAACCGTATCTGTCGTCACAGCGTTGCTCCGATTCCCCGCCTATCTTTCGCGTGGAGTTTATTCCGTAAGGGCTGTTAACGCGCTCTGCAATCGGCTGCATCACCTGTGAGGAGTTTTGTGGATCATGCTTAATCTGGTTAAAAAATCGGTTTATCTGGCGGCTTTGCCAGCCACGGTTTTGCTGTGGGGCTCGGATGCGATCGCAGTCTCTTTCAACCTGGGAGAAGCCACCGTTGACAGCCTTCAGGCGGGATTTGCCTCTGGGGCCGTCACCTGCACTGAGATTACGCAGCTCTACCTCAACCGGATTGATGCCTTTGATGACCAAGGCCCTAAGCTAAACGCGATTATTGCGACCAATCCCAACGCCCTCAGCATTGCCGCCGACCTCGACGCCCAGTATGCCGCAGGTGGCCCGGTAGGATCTCTCCACTGCGTTCCCGTAGTGCTCAAGGACAACTACGACACCGTTGATATG
>JACVRP010000165.1 GCA_014534385.1 Cyanobacteria bacterium Co-bin13 | reverse complement strand
GGCAGCACCTGCCCATTCAAGACTGTGGTGAACCCCTTGTTGACTTATCTAAGTTCATTTTTGTGCTTGATCTGATGTACTTCTAGCAGGGGGCCATCAGCTCACCTAGATGCTTCCTGAGAGAAAGAGTTGCTCAAAAGCTTCAACGGTTTCAGGACAATCTTCGCGGGTATAAACTCAAAGTTTGGGATGCCTGGAGATCCCGAGAAACACAGGGTAAGCTTTACCGCTATTACCGGAAACAGTTTGCGGTCGAGCATCCTGAATGGGATGAATCGCGCCTAGATAAAGAAATGACTATTTGGGTTGCCGCACCCTCTCTAGAGATTACCCCTCCGCACTCCACGGGAGGGGCCGTGGATCTCACGCTAGTAGATCAACAGGGTGCTGAACTTAATATGGGAACTGGTTTTGACCACTTTGGATTAGAAGCAGCTTCTCTTTATTTTGAGGAGCCGGGAAGAGACGCTGAGATTCGTGAGAATCGCCGATTACTTAGGGAAGTGATGTCTGCTGAGGATTTTCGATTCGACGAGTTTGAATGGTGGCATTTCGACTTTGGCAATCAGTTATGGGCAGCTGCAAAGGGCTGTGCTTTTGCAGCCTACGGAGAAGTCCCTGCGCCGATAACAGGCACAACAACCATCCCTTAAAACAGCATAAAGCGTGCGATCGCAAACTCAAAACCCCAGAGGTGCTTAAGCCCCCTGGGGTTTGATCAGCACAGCTAAGTGTCCTAACTAGCGCTGTCGCTGCGATCGCTAGGCAAGGACCCGTTGCCGTTGCCATTGCTGCCCAAGCTACGAACAGTCTGAGCCAGGTCTAGACCAGTGCTCTGGCGCAGCTGCTCCATAAATGAGGCGAGCTTAGTAGCGCTGCTGCCGCCACCGGGGTCGATCACCGTGACTTTTTCAACTTCAATATCAGGCACAGTGGCAACCAGGCTAGCCAATAGCGTCTCTAGCTTCTGGAACAGGAAGATCTCGCGAGCGCTGTCGCCTGCCGATCTCCAGGTCTCGGCTAGCTCTCGAATACCTTCGGCTCTGGCCCGACCATCCTCAATAATGCTGGCAGCTTCACCCTTAGCCTCAGCCTGGGCTCGCTTGCAGGCGGCCTCGGCAGGCGCTACCACATCAGCCTGGAGCTGCTGCTCCACCTGATTGCGGCGTTCTCGCTGCACGGCTAGAGCGGCTTCGGTACGGGCGACCTCGGCAGCGATTTCCGATTCGGCTTCGGAGATGGCGGCCTGGCGCTGACTAAGCGCATTTTGCAGACGGCGATCGGCATCGGCGCGGGTGGTCTCAATCTTGGCTGAGATCTGGCGCAGAGAGGTCTTTCTCAAGTTTTCTGAGGTCTGCAGTGACGACTTGGTTTTGGCCTCAGCTTCAGCAATACGGGCATCGCGCAGCAAATCGGCTCGCTGCTTACGGCCAATGGAGTTGAGGTAGTTGACGTCGTCAGAGATGTTTTGGATTTGCAGGTTGTCTAGAATTAGCCCCAGCTGCTCCAGGTCGTCTTCGGCTTCGTCTAGCAGGTTGCGAACAAAGGCCATTTTGTCTTCGTTGACCTCCTCTGGAGTGAGGGTGGCTAGGACACCTCGCAGGTTGCCTTCCAGAGTTTCCTGGGCGATTTTTTCGATCTGTTCGCGGCTTTTGCCCAGCAGACGCTCAATCGCGTTGTGAATAGCGGGCTCTTCCCCAGCAATTTTGATGTTGGCAACGCCATCGACCTTGAGGGGAATGCCGCCCTTGGAGTAGGCGTTGGTCACCTTCAAGTCAATGATCATGTTGGTCAGCTCCATGCGGAACGTCTTTTCCAACAAAGGTTTGCGGATGCTGCTGCCGCCCTTGACCAGCCGATAGCCGACCTTGCGACCATCGCTGACGGTGCGCGTGTCGCCTGAGAAGATGAGCACCTCACTGGGCTGGCAGATGTGGTAGAGGTTGCGGACCACCAGCACAATACCGCCGGTCGCCCCAAACATGACGGCGAGTAGGGCAATGATTAGGCTCATGGGGTCTCCGTGGTGGGGGGGATAGGGGTGGAGGGAGAGAGGGGTGGGCGGGTGGATGCGGAGAGGGTGCCGGAGAGGGGGATGCCCAGGGTTTCTTCGGACTGGCGCAGGAACTGGCGCACCATTTCGGGATAGGCGTTGAGCAGGGATGCGATCGCACGACCATCGCCGTTATCAATCACATTTACCTGGCCCAGGTGCAGGCGGCTGGGAATGCGGCCTGCTTCCTTCAGCACCATCTCCATCTGCTGCACCAAAAACAGTTCGGCGGCATCAACGCCGGTTTCCTGCCAGATTTTGACCAGCATTTGGTTAGCTTGGGCAGAAGCGGAAGCGTCTTCTTTGAGCTTGGCGGCTTCACCACGGGCGGCTAGCTCCTGAGCCTGCTGCCTTGCTACGGCTGGCAGCACCTGCTCGACCTCTAGCCTGGCCTTCTCCGACTCGGCGCGAATGGCCTGGAGTTCACGCTGGGCGCGGGCGCGGGCTTCTTCGGCGGCAGCGGTGGTGCGCTCTTCTTCAATGCGGGCCTGCTTTTCGACCTCAGCGGTGATGCGCCGCAGCTCGTTTTCCTTTTCTTGAATGGCGGTGCGGGTCTGGGTTTTGGCAATTTCGGCCTGCTGGTTGCACGCGGCCTCGACCTGTTCAGCTTCGGCAACAGCATTAGACTCTGCAATTTCGGCATCACGCACGATGTTGGCAATCTGCCGCCGCCCGATGGAGTTGAGGTAGTCCACCTCGTCAGACACGCTCTGGATCTTCAGCGTATCGAGGTGCAGCCCCAGCTTAGCCAGGTCGTCGCGGACATCGCTAGCGATGCGCTCGGCGAACTCCAGCCGGTCTTCGTTGAGCTGTTCGGGAGTGAGGGTGGCGACGACACCGCGCAGGTTGCCCTCTAACGTTTCCCGCGCTACCCGCGCAATTTCGGCAGCGCCCCGCCCCAGAAAGCGCTCAATGGCGTTGCCCACTAGGGCTTCGTCGCGGGCAATTTTAACGTTGGCAATGGCCTGAATGCTGAGCGGCGTGCCGCCTTTGGAGTAGGCGTTAGTAACCTCGATGGGCACCGGCATGGTGGTCAGGTCCATCGTCTTGACTGTCTCTAGCACGGGAATACGCAGGGTGCGCCCACCATAGATCACTCGATAGCCCATGACCTGTCCATCTTCGCGGCGGTACTTGCGCCCGGAAATAATCAAAATCTTGTTGGGGTCGCAGATCTGCACCAGCGCATTGACGCCCCAAATCAAAATGAAAATAGCGAAAATTAGGACTGCGATCGCAGCTCCCGGCCCGACCGGCGAACCGCTGTTGGCCTGCCCTAAGACAGGGTTAGGCGGCAGGGCCTCCGCCACCTCAAAGTGTTGAACGTGTTTATCCATCTTGTCTACCTTGTGTCAGAGGAGGGGTGAGGGGTGGAGGGGTAGGGGGTGAGGAGTTTGGGGTTTGGGGGTATTGGGTAGCGTTAGATCTGTCTCTACACGCCTTTGGAGCTTGATTCCAGAGCATCGGCGGAGACCACCCAGAGTTTGTTGTGCTCTAGGGCCACGACCAGTACGGCATCTCCCCGCTGAAATGACCTGGCTTCCTGGGTATAAGCCAGAAAGGACAGGGTTGAGCCTTTGATGCTGAGGCGGACTTTGCCTCGGCTGCTGGTGTCAAAGGGAATTTCGACAATGCCAGTGAGCCCAGTCATTTCTTCAGGGCGGATCAGGCTGCTGACGGTTTCGTGCCGGAGCGATCGCACCGCTACTGCGGCCCCGGTCCCTGAGGCCAGCCCCATCAAAGCCGAAATTAGGGCCACCGTTGCAGGGTTGAGATCTGGCTGGGCCAGATTCACCAGCAGCCCTGTCAGGCCAAAAAAGCAAATTCCAAAGGTCCAAAACCGCAGGCTCAGAAAGGGCAGCCATCTCCGTCGTCGCCTGGAGTAGACACGACGGCTGCCGTTTTCGCTCTGTCCGGCGTGGGTGCCGATATCAATGTCGTCAAGACTACCGCCCAGGTCGATATCGGCATCGGTGTCAACATCGACATCCGTACCCGCATCCATGTCTAGCAAATCCAGCCCACCAACGGCTGAAAGAACGACAAAAATGCCCCCGACAATAAAACAAGCGCCATAAAGCATGATGCGGTTGCGCCTTTTAGGCAGGAAGATTTGCCCAAAAGAATTTGATCCTCCGCTGCCAGCGTACTCCCGCCGTCCGGATCAGCGCCCGTTTTTTTCACTTCCCTTAATGTCGCGGCTGCTGCTATTTCTGCGACGGCCCGCTCTCTTGCTGCTTGAGAAAGTCCAGCACTTCATCGCACCAGTCAACCCAGTCTTGCTCGTAGCGAATGCCCCGTCGCAGTAACAGGTAGCGAAAGCGCTCATCCACCGGCACCGGCAGGCAGACTTTCCCCTCGGCTTCCTTGGCCTGGTATTCCAGCAGCTTCTCAGTGTGCAGCTGGCGGCGATGCCTCAGCTCTTTAACCAGCAGGTCTCTGGGCATAAACGGGGCCGCCAACACTTTCACCAGCAGATCCTCTCGAATGGGCATAGGCTCGGTAGGCTCACCAAACCAGCGCCGCAGCTCCTGCTGCCCAACCTCAGTCATCTGATAGATCTTTTTGTCTGGCTTGCCTTCCTGAGGAATTTTCTCAAAGGTCACCCAGCCCTGCTGCTCCATCTTCCCCAGCTCTCTGTAGATCTGCTGCTGACTTGCCTGCCAGTAGCAGCCCACTCCCACCTCCTCAAACTGCTTGCTGATGTCGTAGCCACTAAAAGGAGAGTGGGAAAGAACCGCCAGGATCGTGTGTGCTAAAGCCATCGAGGGAACCGAACCAAGAAAAAAGATTGACATACTCAACAATTTGAGTATAGGCTATGGAGCAATAGACAACAAGTTTTATATCTCTTTTTTGGATATCTACTTATTGAATACAGCCTTGTTGTACATCAACCTGTTGAATACGTGTCCCTATGCAGGCCGAACCCACTGCTCCCGTTGAAATGCTTCCACCCCAAGCCCGCCCCGCCCCTGTTCCTGAAACAGACGGTCTTAAGCAAAAAAAACGCCCCCGAGATCGCCGCTGGATTTGGCTCTTACCGCTGGCGCTGCTGCCTCTCGGGGCCGTAGCACTGCCCCAACTGCTGACTTCAGCCCCAGTTGAAACGGCTCAAGCTCAGGCCTTACCCGTACAGACTGTGCGATTGACCCCGGTAGATCGCTACGAAACTCAACGCACCTACACAGGGGAAGTCGTGGCACGGCGCAGCAGCGATCTGGGCTTTGAGGGCGCAGGCACTCTCACCAAACTACTGGTAGACGATGGCGACTCGGTCACGGCTGGGCAACCCTTGGCCCACCTCGATACTCGCAGCCTGGAAGCCCAGCAGCAGCAGATCCTGGCCCAAAAGGATCAGGCCGTGGCCCAGCTGCGAGAGCTAGAAACCGGCCCCCGAAAGGAAAGCATTGCCGCTGCCCAGGCCGCCGTGGCCGATCTAGAGCAGCAGGTAGCCCTAGCCCAGATCCAGCGGCAGCGGCGGCAGGAGCTCTACAGTCGCGGTGCCATTTCCCTGGAGGAGCTAGACCAGCAGAGCTTTGGCACGGGATCTTTGGAAAATCGCCTACAGCAGGCCCAAAGCCAGCTCAATGAACTGTTGGCCGGGTCTCGCCGGGAGCAGGTTGATGCTCAAACCGCCCGCGTTCGTCAGCTCGATGCCAGCCTGCAGGCCATCAATGTGGACCTTTCTAAAAGCGTTTTGAGAGCGCCTTTTAGCGGCACTGTCAGTCAGCGCTTGGTGGATGAAGGAACCGTCGTTAGCGCTAGTCAGACGGTACTCAAGCTGATCGAGGGCAATATGCTAGAAGGCCGCATTGGCGTTCCCACTCAGGTCGCAGACACCCTCAGCGTAGGCAGTTCCCAAACCGTGCAGGTGGGCAGCATTTCCCTACCCGCTACCGTAACCGCCCTGCTCCCCGAACTAGACCCTACCAGCCGTACCGTAACCGTGGTTCTGGCCATTCGGGCAGAAACCGCTGTCACGGTAGGCCAAACCGCTCGGCTAGTGATAACTGAAACGCAGGCCAGCGAAGGTTTTTGGCTACCCTCATCAGCGCTGGTGCCAGGCGAGCGGGGGCTGTGGTCGGTGTATGTAGCAGCGTCGCAGCCCGATGGAGACGGATTTGAAGTAGCCCGCCGGGACGTGGAACTGCTGCACACCGAGGGCGATCGCATTCTCAATCGCGGCATGGTGCAGCCCGGAGAAGAGGTGATCGCCGCCGGAGCCAACCGAGTTGTCCCCGGTCAGGCCATCAGCATTACGAGGTAAGGCAGAGGGCAGAAGGCCGAAGGAGGGGAGACGCGGGGAGTTCAAACTTCAAATCCTCTGCATCCCACCATCCCACCACCCTCACCTCTCCGTGTCCCCGCATCCCCTGTCTCCATATCTTCCTCTACATCCATCACTCACAAAAACCATCATGAAAGCTTTTGTCACAGGCAGTACTGGACTGTTAGGCAGCAACCTGATTCGGCTTTTGGTGCAGCAGGGATATACGGTTAGGGCGCTGGTGCGCTCCCTACCTAAGGGCAAAGCCCTGCTTGGTGATTTAGACGGGATTGAATTTGTTGAAGGAGATTTGCAGGATGTCCCCGCTTTTGCCCCTGCTTTAAGAGGCTGCGATACCCTCTTTCATGCCGGTGCCTACTTCCGCGAGTATTACGGTCTGGGCAACCATTGGCCTAAGCTCCAGCGAATTAACGTCCAAGGCACCCTTGAGCTGCTGGAAGCCGCAGAGCAGGCGGGCATTCAAAAAGTCATCTACGTTAGCTCCTCCGGCTGTATTGGCCGTAAACCTGACGGCTCTCCCGGCGACGAAACTACCCTGCCCGGCCCTTTGAGCTATAGCAACCTCTATTTCAAAAGCAAAGTGGCAGCTGAGGATGCGATCGCATCCTTCCTTCAGACCCACCACCTGCCCGTCGTTCTGATTCTTCCGGGTGGTATGGTTGGCCCTGCAGATACCGGCCCCACCGAACTCGGCAAGCTGGTGCTGGACTACCTCAACCGCAAACTGCCCGCCCTGCTCGATGGCGGCCTGCCTATCGTTGATGTGCGCGACGTCGCCGTAGGCATGCTCGCAGCCGTTGAGCGCGGTCAATCCGGCGAGCGTTATCTGATCGGGGGCCAGTATTTCCCACTGATTACGATTATGCAAACGCTAGAAACCGTCAGCGGCATTCCTGCCCCTAAAAACAAACTGCCCGCCCTGCTCATGCGCCTGCTGGCCCTTCTCTCTACAGGTATTGGCATATTGACTGGCCGTAAACCTGACATCCCCATTGAAGGCGTCAACTTCCTGCTGGCAAAGCTGGCTTACGACTCTACCAAGGCTCAGCGGGTCTTGGGCATCCAGTTTCGGCCTCTGGATCAGACTTTGAAGGATACGGTCAGCTGGTATCGGGAGCAGCGTTTTGTTTAAGGCAGAAGGCAGGGGGCAGAAGGAGGAAGACGCGTCTCCTACCCCACCACCCCCATCACCCTCACCTTCCCCGCGCCCTCATCTGCCCATCCACCCCCCACCCATCCACTCCCTACCCACCTATGCTCAACCTCTTCTACCGCAACCGCCAGCTCCTCATCCTCACCCTGGTGCTGATCTTCGCCTGGGGCCTGTCGGCATTTTTCACCCTGCCGCGCATGGAAGACCCTGAAATTACGCAGCGGTTTGGCAACATCACCACCTTTCTTCCAGGGGCGACGCCGGAGCGGGTAGAGGCGTTGGTGACCGACAAGATTGAGAAGAAGCTGTTTGAGCTGCAGGAGATCGAGTCGGTGCGCTCAACCTCTAGCAACGGCATTTCCGTTATTACGGTGGAGCTGAAGGAGAACGTGCGCGATGTTGACCCGGTGTGGGCCAAGGTGCGCAGCAAGATGGATGATGCGGTGCCAGAG
>JACVRP010000245.1 GCA_014534385.1 Cyanobacteria bacterium Co-bin13 | reverse complement strand
TCACTATATTTTGGCCGCCTGCTCTCAAATCTGGGGCAAGCGGCCAAAATCCTCAAACAGAAGCATCTCCGCCCAGGAAAAGATAAGCGAGCTACTGCAACATCCTCCTTTAGAACTATTCTCCTGGGCAGGTAATTCGGCTTCAATGGGAAAAACCGTGTACGTATACGGACAGCCTATGAAGCGCGATGCCACCGGCAAGTTTGTGACCACCTGGGGCCCGGAAACAAAGCAGCGAGTTAGCCTCTCGCTGACCAAGACTGCTTGGCAGTCGCTCGACCAGGAGGCCCGACGCCGGGGGGTTTCTCGCTCGGAGGTGATTGAGCAGTTTGCCCGCAGCCTGAGCGATAAACCAGCTACTGAGACCTTACCCGACCAGCTGTCTCAGCAGATTGAGGCGCTGCAGCAGCAAACCCGGGAGTTAGAAACTCTGCTGGAGAATGCGCCAGATGCGATCGCACGCTTCGATACCCAGCTGCGCTACCTCTACGCCAATCGCATTGTCGAGCAAACCCTGGGGTTCTCCAAAGCCTTTCTGATCGGCAAAGTCATGCACGACTTCATGCCCGACCCCATTTGCCTGTTTTGGGAAGCCCATCTGCAGGAGGTGCTAGAGACAGCCCAGGAAAAGGAAATTGAGTTTGAGTTTGAAACACCAGCAGGACCGAGATTTTACCAGGCTCGGCTGTTTCCTGAGCTAGACGCCCAGGGCAAGTCTGTCTCTGTAGTCGTGATCAGTCGCGATATTACAACCACCCGGCAGACTCGACAGAAGCAGGCTGAGCTGCTAGCAGCTCAGGCAGCCGAGCGTCGAGTCACCAACCTGCTGGAGAGCATCACCGATGCCTTCGTTGCCTTTGATCACAGCTGGCACTACACCTACGTCAATCAGGCCGCTGCCAAGATTTTGCACAGATCGCCTGAAGAGATGTTGGGCAAGCACGTTTGGAGCGAGGTGTTTCCTCAAGATGCCAGCGAGATTGCCTACCAACAGCTAAACCGCGTCGCCGCCGAGCGACAGCCCTTGGCGTGGGAGGAGTTTTGGTCGCCTTTTAAATGCTGGTTAGAGGTCCGCGCCTACCCCTCGGAGGAGGGCGTTACCGTTTTTTTTCAAGACATCACCGAGCGCAAACTGATGGAGCAAGCCCTGCAGGAGAGCGAAGCACGGCTGCGCGGGCTGTTTGACGCCAATCCGATCGGCATTATTGTCGGCAATTTTCAGGGGCAGATTTTAGAGGTCAACGATACCTGGCTAAATATCTTGGGCTACTCGCGGGAAGAGGTGCTCTCGGGGCAGGTGAACTTTTTAGCCATCACCCCACCCGAGTACCTCCACCTCGACCAGCAGGCGATGGCAACCATGAAGGCTACGGGCTCCCATACGCCCTACGAAAAAGAATACATTTGCAAAGACGGTGGCCGCATTCCGGTATTGGTCGGAACGGCCTATCTGGGGGGCCCCGATGACTTAGGCATTGGCTTTTTAGTGGATTTGAGCGATCGCAAACGCCTGGAGCTAGAGCTGCTGCTGCAGGAGCAACAGTTTAAGCTCGTCGTCGAAAATGCCCCCGATATTATTAGCCGAATTGATCGCGACTTTCGCCACCTCTATGTCAGCCCTTCAGTAGAGCAGGCCACCGGAATTCCGCCGGAGCAGTTTATTGGCAAAACCAACGCCGACTTAGGCATGCCCGAAAAGCTTTACAGCTTTTGGTTTCACATCCTGGGTCAGGTTTTTGAGACCGGGCAGGAACAGACCATTGAGTTTACTTTTCCCAGCCCTGAGGGCGACCGCTGGTATCAGTCGCGTGTCTTTCCCGAATTTGCCGCTGATGGCTCGGTCAAAACCGCGCTCAATATTGCCCGCGACGTCACCGACTACAAACGGGCTGAAGCCGCCCAAGCCCAGGCCCGGCAGCAAATCGAGCAGCTCCTGGTCGAGCTGCAGCAGAAGGAGCGGCAGCAGCAGTTTTTAATCGACATAAACGACACAATTCGGACCCTGCAAGATTCTCAAGAAATTATTTGGCACATCGTCTGCGCCACCGGGCAACACTTTAACGTTACTCGCTGCACCTACGGCGACATCGACCCCCAGCAGGAGCATGTCATTGTCGAGCACGACTTTTGTAATGGCGTTGTGAGCATTGCCGGCAAACATCTGCTTGATGCCTTTGGGCCTGAAACTATTGCCGAGCTTAAGCAGGGCAAGACCCTGGTGATCGAAAACGTTGACCAAGACCCCCGCACCGCTGGCAGCACCGCTGCTTTTAACGCTATTCAAACCAAGTCCCTCCTATGTGTGCCCCTGGTAAAAGCGAGGCGCTTTGTAGCGCTGCTGGTGCTACACCATGTTGCCCCTCGCCTCTGGACAGCAGCAGAAGCCGTCCTAATGGAGCGCATCGCTGAAAAAACTTGGCTAGCTGTCGAGCGATCGCGGGCCGAAAAAGCCCTGCGCGAGAGCCAGGCCCGCCTGCAGCTAGCCCTGATCGTAGGCCGCATGGGCACCTGGGACTGGAACCTGCAGACCAACTGCATCACCTGGTCAGAGGGGCACTACACCATTTTGGGACTGCAGCCCCATGAGCGCGAACCCAGCTACGAACTTTGGAGCCAGAGCGTTCATCCCGATGACCTGGCTGAAACCGAGGCAACGCTGCAGCTGGCAATGCTGGAGAAAACAGAGTATGCCCACGAACACCGCATCCTCTGGCCAGACGGATCTACCTACTGGACAGAGGCACGCGGCCAGTTTACCTACAGCGCCGACGGACAGCCAACCCGCATGATTGGCGTGCTGATTGACGTCACAGAGCGCAAGCAGGCCGAACAGGAACGAGAACAGCTGCTAGAGCGTGAACGCATCGCCCGATCTCAGGCAGAGGCCGCCAACCGAATCAAGGACGAATTTTTGGCCGTGCTGTCCCACGAACTGAGGTCGCCGCTCAACCCAATCCTGGGCTGGACTAAGATGCTGCGCCAGAAGCAGCTAGACACCGCCCGAGTCGAGTACGCGCTAGAAACCATTGAGCGCAACGCTAAACTTCAGGCGCAGCTAATTGAGGATCTGCTAGATGTCTCGCGCATCCTGCAGGGCAAGATGACGCTCAACGTCAGCTCGGTAAATCTGGTAGCCACCGTTGAGGCCGCGCTAGAAACAGTGCAGCTAGCAGCCGAAGCCAAAGGCATCACGATCCGCAGCAATTTATCCGGCCTCAGACAGCCAGCCGCTGCCCACCCCCGTCTTACCACCACTGGCGATCCCAACCGGCTCCAGCAGGTGGTTTGGAACCTCTTGTCCAATGCGATAAAGTTTACCCCTGCCGGAGGGCAGGTTGAGGTGAAGCTAGACCAGGTGGGATGGGGGAGTGGGGGAGCAGGGGAGCAAGGGGAAGCGGGGGAACTGGAGAGTAAACACCTCAACGAGCACCCCTCCACCCCTCTACCCCTCCACCCCACTGCCCACTCACCCTTTGCCCAAATCACGGTCAGCGATACCGGCCAGGGCATTCGCCCTGACTTCTTGCCCCATGTTTTTGACTACTTCCGTCAGCAAGACAGCACGACTACTCGCAGGTTTGGCGGGCTGGGCCTGGGCCTGGCGATTGTTCGCCATCTTACGGAGCTGCACGGCGGTACGGTTTGGGCAGAGAGCCCAGGCCCCGATCTGGGAGCAACGTTTGGGGTGCGGCTGCCGCTGAGAACAGCCCACCAGCAGGAGATAGCTGATAACACACCACTGGCAAAAGCCATTGATCTGGCAGGGGTCTGCGTGCTGGTAGTGGACGACGAGCCTGATATGCGTGAGCTGGCGGCCTTCATTTTGGGTCAGGCGGGGGCTGAGGTGACCACAGCCGCGTCGGCTGCCGAGGCGCTGGCACTCTTGAATCAGTCGGTTCCAAATTTGCTGCTGTGCGATATCGGCATGCCTGACGTGAATGGCTATGCTTTGCTGCGGCAGATCCGACAAAGGCCGGCTGAGCAGGGTGGCACCCTTCCCGCGATCGCACTGACAGCCTATGCGGGCGAGGTCAATCAGCAGCAGGCTCTGGCCGCTGGTTTTCAGAGACATGTTGCTAAGCCCGTTGAACCTGAGGAGTTGGTGCGTGCGATCGCAGATCTCCTCGGCATTGAGGCAGATTAGGGCAGCACTATGCTTGAGCACAAGGGGCTCTCCAGCTTTTATATCAAGCTACTAGCCGCGATCACCATGCTGATCGACCACATCGGCGCGGTTTTGTATCCAGATGTGGACTGGCTGCGAGCCATCGGGCGCATTAGCTTTCCACTGTTTGTCTGGCTGCTGGTTCAGGGCGAGGCCCACACCCGCAACATTTGGCAGTATGGGCTGAGGCTGGCGCTGCTGGGGCTGATCTCGCAGCCGATCTACCAGATCACCTTTGGCGCGACCGACCTCAATATCTTGTTTCAGCTGCTGATAGGGCTGATCTGTCTGCGCCTGGTGCGGCAGTGGCCGCAGCTGCAAATTTTGGTCTGGCTGGCGGGCGCAGCCGCCACCGAGGTCTTAAACACGAACTACCGCAGTTACGGCATTGTTCTGGTGCTGCTGACCTACTACTTTCGGCCCAACTTCGTTTGGTGCTTGGCCTGGGTAGGGTTTCATCTGGTGTGGGCGAGGGCAGTAGGGCCGTTTCAGCTGCCCGCAGCCGTCATTCCCCTCTTTTTCTTTTGGGCCAACGGCCAACGCGGACCCAAGGCTCGATGGTTCTACGCCTTTTACCCAGGGCATCTAGCGCTGCTCGCCCTGATCGAGCGGGGGATTGGGGTGCCGGGAGGGTAGGGGGTGCAAGTTTTTCTTAGGTAACAGATTTGCCTGAATATCGCCGTAAATGTTACCTAAGAAAAAGAGGGCGGCAGAGGGCGTGTAAATTTCTTGGGGTTTAGCTGAGACAAGCGAACGAGACATCAGGGTTCCAGGCTACAGTTACGGAAAAACAACGTTTCACTGTAGCCTCGTCTGCAATGCCCAACCTATTGAGTCGCTGGATCAAGATGCCGGGTCGAGAGCGAACTGGGTGCGATCGCACCTTGCTGCCGTCCGCTTTGGCAATGGGGTTATGGGGGGCAGCCGGAACGGTTTTGGTGGTTTTTATTAGCAGCTGTGGGGCTCCAGTTCGCACCATCTCCCTCGCCAGCGGTACCGAGGGCGGTTTCTACAGCCGCTTAGGAGAGCAAGTTGGCCAATCTACCCAAGAAGCAGCCGGTATTTCGGTGCAAAACCTGTCCTCGCAGGGCTCGCGGGAAAACCTAGAGCGGCTGATGCGGGGTGAAGTCGATTTTGCCCTGGTGCAGCTAGACGTTGCCAGGGAAGCGATGCAGTCTGGGCAGGTGCTGGCCGTAGCGGCTCTGGCCCAAGAAGACGTGCATATCGTTGTCTGGCGCGACGCTGGCGTGCAAACCTTGAGCGATTTACAGGGTCGACGGGTAGCCGTAGGGGCACCGGGCAGCGGCATTCGCCACACCACCGACCAGCTAGCTCAGGCGAATCAGCTGACGTTTCAAAACGATGAGTCGGCCTTTGATCAAGCCTTTGAGCGGTTACTAGCCCGACAGGTCGATGCCGTGATGTATGTCGGCAGTGTGGGAGCCAGCCAGAAGCTCCAGCAGCAGTTTCTAGATCACCCGCAGTACACGCTGGCCTCTATTTCACCAGCGGTTACCAACCATCTAACGGTTCGCCAGCCCGGATCATACCAACCTGCGACCCTGCCGTCTGGTGCCTA
>JACVRP010000476.1 GCA_014534385.1 Cyanobacteria bacterium Co-bin13 | reverse complement strand
CGCCCTCGCTGACCTCGATAAGGCCACTCGGCTTGACCCCAACTCCGCCCAGGCCCAGGTCAATCGAGGCATTGTGCTGCTGCGAATGGGCCGGTTTGAAGCTGCGATCGCAGCCTACGACAAAGCCCTGGAGCTAGAGCCCAAGACCACCGCCGCCTGGTACGGTCGAGGCACCGCTCTGATGAAACTCAACCGCACCGAAGAGGCCTCAGAGGCCTTTGCCCGGATTAGTTCGTAGGGAGGAAAGGCCAAGGAGAACGCAGTGTTATCCTGAACCCATTGGGTTGGCGGGCAATGCTTTCTTTATTTCAGCCTTTGATCTGCCGGGTATTTTGACCGACCTCGCTGCGGTGGGAGCCGTCTCGGTTCCCCTGCTAACAGATGCTGCCACACAGGCCCTACACCAGGCCGCTGCCAGCTGTGACTACACGCTAGAGCAGTCGGTATATGGCACCCGCGATCGCAGGGTCAAAACAGACTACGGCTCCTTTGAGTTAACGGCAGAAACAGGTTTGCTGGCAGAGTTTCAGCAGGCGTTTCAGGCGCTGCTAGATCGATCTCTGGCACAGCTGGAAACCGATCCCTTCAGCACCCCCTTCTGCTGGAATGCTGCGGTGCTGCAGCGCTACACCCCCGGTCAGTTGGGCATTACGCCGCACCGCGACAGCCTTTGGGCGATTAACCTGATTGCCCTGATAAATCTGGGCGGGCAGGCCGAGTTTTACCGCTGCGACGATCGGCAGGGCACTGGTGCGGTGCAGCTCGACACCACGCCAGGAAACGTGATCTTCTTGCGAGCCCCCGGCTTTCTAAACTCCCAGGTGCGGCCCTTTCATTTCCTGACAAACATCCGATCTACCCGCTACAGCCTGGGCTTACGGCAGCGGTCAGAACCTGGCCGCCAGGTCTAGCTTGATATCGTTATTAGTCCGGGGCCGTTGGCAAGATTCGTTTGCGAATGACGGTTTTCCAGAGCAGCCCGGCGGCAATCAGGCCGAGGCCCACCAGCCAGATCTGGGCGTCTACCCAGAAGGCCAAAAACAGGCAGGCCGATAGCCCAACCCAGGCGATCCACTTGGGGTAGAGCCGATCCTGGTCAGGAATTTGCAGGGCGGATAGGTCGGTGATGGCGTAGTAGATCAGCACGGAGAAGGCGCTGAAGGACCAGGTAGTGACGACATCGCCAATCATTACTAGCGCTGCGATCGCACCCCCCATCACCAGAATGGCAACCCGAGGCGTGCTGCCCTCAGAGCGCAGGTGGGCAACCCCCGGAGGCATATCCTGGCGGCGACCCATGGCGAACAGCACCCGCGACAGGCCTAAAATCAGGTTAAGTAAGACCCCCAGGGTAGCGGTGACTGCCCCAACCGCCAAAATCAGTGGGCTACCGGGGATTGGGAACTCACGGGCCGCCACTTCCAGGGGGGCAACTTGGGTGCTGGTCACTGCGCCCAGGGCGGGAGCGCCCACAGTGCCAATGCCGACCACGACCACCCCCAGATACAGCGCCATTGTCAAAATCAAGGTTGTAATAATGGCTCTAGGAATGATGCGGCGCGGCTGGCGCACCTCTTCCCCCAAGGTGGCAATGCGGCCGTAGCCGGTGTAGGCCACAAACATCAGAGCCGTGGCCTGCAGCACCGCTGCGATGGGATTGCCCTCGTCATTGGCGGGCTGCACAAAGGGGCTGAAGTTGTCCCAACCTTGGTCAAGCACCACCGGCAGACCCGCCACGATAAAGAAGATCAGCGACCCCAACGTAACGGAAACAATGCCGATATTGATGACGTTGGTGCGCTTAATGCCGCTTAGCACAATGCCCGTGAGCAGCAGCACCCCAGCCAGTGCGATGGCCACCAAAAGGGTTCGATTTGCCTCAAGGCCCAGCACGTTGAGCAAATACCCGGCGCAGCCTAGAGCAGCGGTCGCTGCCGAGGCCGATTTTGCCAGCAAAAACATCCAGCCTGCGGTAAAGCCTAGCCAGGGCGTGAGATAGCGATAGCCGTACTCGTAGGCCCCGCCGCTAACCGGATGATTGGCCGCTAGCTGGGCGCTGTTGAGCCCGTTGCAGGTTGCTACGCCTGCCGCCAGCACCAGAGAAATAATCATAGCGGGACCAGCAACACCAGCGGCAATACCCGTACTGACAAACACGCCAGCTCCAACGATTGAGCCCAGACCCAGTGCGATCGCGCCGATCAGCCCCAGCTCTCGCTTCAGGGTTCCTTCTGGTTGACGCTCAGTCGTCTGTTGACGCTCAGCCATTTCACCTCTGCTCCATAATTCTGCTGTCTAGACTAGGGGCTGACAGATAGCCTTCGCTACATCCGGCGGCAAGCCAGAAAGCCTACCCAGATTCGACATTTGACCGATTGACCTTGCCCTGGACTTTTTGGCAAAGCTACTGGCAAAGCTTTAGAACCAGGGCCATTGTGACCCGTCTCAAGCTCAGATCGCTTCTACCCATCGGCATCTGCGTCTGCTTCCACCTCTTGCCCGCCAGTATTGACATCAGTATTGACATCAGCAGCCGCGTCTCCGTCCTCCTGCTCAGCTGCATCAGTCGCGACTTCTCCCTCCACTTCCTGAGGTACCACTGGGGCGTAGTCGGTGGCCACCTTTTTGGCTGCCCCTTCTCCCAAGGCTTCAAACCCTTCGCCCAGGAGATCCAGGCTGACAAAGAAGAGCAGCAAAGACAATAGCAGCCATAGGAAATTCCAAACAGGCCCCTTGGGGAGCCCTCTCCATAGGCGTTCCATAGGTGGTATCCCTCAAGTTGTGGGTCAGTGTTTTTCGAGCAATTGTTCAGACGGTTTTTGGGCTGCTGCCTGCAGCTTTGGGCGAGGAAAAATATACCAGTCCCTAAAACCAAACCCTAGGCAACTCGGGCGGAGGCATAGAAGGCTATATCCAGTGCAGCCTCTGTCGTGCTAATAGGGAGAGCTGGCATAACAGCTTGTTCCGTCTAAAGATTAATCCTTGCTATCTAAATGTCTGCCCTCAATTTGATAGAAGTGGGCTTCAAAATCGGCAGTAAATTTATTCCTATGGTT
>JACVRP010000230.1 GCA_014534385.1 Cyanobacteria bacterium Co-bin13 | reverse complement strand
CTGCTGCACCTGCCAGTGCTGACAGAAGGATTGGATCTGCTGGATAGACAGATCGATGGGCAGAGTTTTCATGGTCTAACTCCACGGCATGGGTTCGACCCTCGATCCAATCCTAGAGGCTCTGCACAGAAGGTGCTAGCGGCGCAGGTATTCTAGGATGCCTTCTGCGATCGCATCCGCAATCTGCATCCTAGAGTTCATGTTCTGGAACCGGGCCGCATCTTGAGATCCGGTGACAAAGCCGGTTTCAACCAGCACTGCGGGCATAGAGCTATAGCGCAGCACGTAGAAGCGGGCCTGGCGCACGCCGCGATCGCGCATGTCGGTGCGGCGCAAGATGCTGTTGTGGATCACCTGAGCCAGGCGTTGACCCGAGGAGTAATAGTAGGTCTCCAGGCCGTTGACGTCGGGGCGGCTCATGCTGATGGCGTTGGCGTGGATGCTGACGAAGATATCGGCGTTAGCCCGCTGGGCGTAGGCCACTCGCGGTTCAAGGTCGATTTCCCGGTCATCAGAGCGGGTCATGAGAACCGTAAACCCGGCCTCCTGCAGCCGCTGCTGCACCCGGTTGGCGATGGTCAGGTTGATCTCTTTTTCCTGAATGCCGCCAATGCCGACGGCCCCCGGATCGCGTCCACCATGGCCAGCGTCGATTACCACCACTCGCTGACCCTGAGGGACCGAGGGTGGCGTGGGGACTGAAGCCGGGGCCGGTGGGCTGGCGTTGAGAATGTTGGCGGTGATGCTGGACTGGGCCAGGTTGCGCTGCACCTCCTCAGCCCGTGACCGTTCGCGGAACAGCCCGACCTGCACGACGTTCTGCCCGTTGACCGTGGTGCGGAAGGCTTCAGGCTCAACGGAGCGCACCTGCTGCAAGGTGTTGGCGTTGGCGATGGGCACAATTACCCGGAAGTAGGTGCCGCTGGCGGGGGTGCCGCCAGGTACGGGTGGCAGGGGGTTCGTTGCCTGGGGCGGAATGACGGGCAGGGGTTGGCCGGGAGCCGGGGTCGCTGGAGCAGGCGTAGCGGGAGTCGAGGAGCCTCCCCCTTGAGCCAAAGAGGGACCGGCAGCGGCAATCGGTACATTCAGCGCTTCATCGTGGGTCAGGTAGATATGGCCCAGCGCCTGACCGTTGAAGGTGCGGCGGGTCATGCGCCAACCGGGGTTGAGCTGCAGCTTGGCAAAGCCGTTGGTGCTGCCGTTGGCGCGGGCAATCTCGATGGGCGGAACGGTGGTGCGATCGCGCACCGGAGTGGCCCGCAGCACCAGGTCGTTGTTCTGTCGGGTAATCTCTAGCCGATAGCGCAGGCCCAGGTCTTCACCGTTGACCCGCAGTGAGTAGCCGTTGCTGTCTACCAGGCGGTTACAGATGCCCGTAAAGTCGAAATTGAGCAGCAGCGGCTCGATCTGAGTCGGGGCGCTGCCGGTTTCCTGCCAGCAGGGACGCTGGTTGCTGACCTGCTCCAAAATCATGAGGTTGTGCAGGGCACCATTGCGAACCGGGCTGGCCACAGCAACCACGCGGCTCGGGTCAATGTCCTGCTGGCTGAACTGGTTGGCGAGGGACGGTGAGGGTGCGATCGCAATAGCGGCAGCAGCAGCGGCAGTCAGTGTGGTGAGGCGACGAATCAAAGGCAACATACTCTACAGGGGCAAATGCGCCCATCAAAGGATACTCAAGATTGCGGGTTATCTTATTTCCCATCTTCTTGAGCAGGTTGCTTGACCAGGATTGAGCTGGTGCAGTTCCAGAATTGTCCCCCAGAAGTAAGGCAGGAGCTGGCTTTGGTTAGCCTCGCTCCTGCCCTAAAAGTGACCCGTAATGACGGGTTTTTACGAAATTCAACCCGCTACGGGCTTAATTCCTTTTTAGTTCAGCAAAGGATTGATAGGCCTGCTGCGGATGATAGATGTGACATTCGCCCACAATGTCCTGCATCAGTGCCCAGGAGAAACGCTCCTCCCGATGCATCAGCTCGCCCCAGGTCTGCTTTAGGTGAGCATGGGCCAGCCGCAGATTGTACGACGGAATGCCTACCGAGACGTGATGCGGCACGTGTACATTGATGTCGTGGCAGAGAATTTCAACCCAGCGAGGATAGCTGCAGTGGACAGTTCCCCCCAACTGCGCCTCAACCGCATTCCACTCGGGGACATAGCGAAACTGGATATCGGGCAGGGTATGGTGCACCAGAGTAAAGGTGCTCATCCAGAAGTGGTAGCCCAGCCACGGCATCAGCCAAAACTTGACTAAACCCCACACTCCAGTGAAATAAATCAGCGTCGGGAAAAACAGGGCGGCAAAAATTGCCACGACTGCAATCGACAGCTTGACTTTGGACTGGTCCCGAGGCGCAAAGTTTCTTAGGTCGAAGTGGAGCGCGGCCCAGTGGCCAACCGAACCCAGCCACCAAAAGCCACCCCGCACGCGCTGGTACAGCCACTGCCAAAACACCCCAGAGCCTGCATACTCTTCTAGCGTCATGGGCTCCCAGGCGTTGTCAGATCCCTGCTCGTTGGTGTGGATGTGGTGGTGATCGTGCAGCAGCCGCCAGCTGTGGAAGGGATAGAGCAGCGGCATCATGAGCACATGACCCACCAGGTCATTAACCCAGCGACGATTGGCAAAGGAGCGGTGGCCGCAGTCGTGGGCAACGACAAACCAGCCGGTGAGCGCTGTGCCCGTAAAAAACCAGGCCAGGGGCAGCAGGTACCAGGGGGACAGTGCGATCGCACCATAGCCCAATGCTGCCGCCGCCACGCTGAGAACGACCCTAGCCCAGGCCTTGCGGGCATCTTTCTGAAAGCACTCCTTAGGCAGGGACCGGACTACCGTTTTCAGGTCCAGATCCGAAAAAGCCCCCGGTTCGGGAGCAGCGGTCAGTTTATCCGAGATAGCAGTCAAGGATTAATCTCCAACAGGTAGTTTAGACACAGGCGCAACCAGGCATGGGGAGGTTTCCTACCTACTGAGCAAGAAGGCAAGAAAGCAATCTCTAGGCCAATGGAATGCCCCCTCAGGGTGAAATAGCCTATCTACCGCGCAAAAAGCCTAAATTGAAGCAGATAAGGCCGAATTCCCCCCAAACATTAGAAAGCTTCAAAATCCTTTACATTTATACCACGCCAGGTTCCCCACCGAGGAATTATTCTCCCTACAAAAAGTGCGGGCGAGCCCTAGAGTTCTGCTGTTTTTTGCGCTCCAATGGCGAACTATCTCTACCCGCCGCTTGTCAATGCTGCTCTACAGGTTCGGCATAATGGACAGTAAGGCGTGCTAAACAGTGAGGCGCAGGCATGATGGACGAACAAAGGCGCGATCCTGCCGCCAAACCAGTCCAGGCTGATCAGGAAAACCCAATCGTCAGCTTTTTCGGTGGGGCTACCCAGCGATTGAAGGAGGGCCTGCCATTTGGTCAGCTGGCCAAGTTGGTTCCGGCGGATCAGCTAACCCGTTGGTTCAGCGTCAGCGAGGACCAGATTGCCGCCATCCTGGAAACGGTGCGCCAGGAGCTGCCTACCACCGAAGCCCTGCTAATCGGCAAACCTCAGGCCGGAAAAAGCTCAATTGTGCGGGGCCTAACTGGCGTCTCTGCCGACATTGTGGGACAGGGCTTTAAACCCCACACTCAGCATACTGAGCGCTACGCTTACCCCTCGGCAGACCTGCCGCTGCTGATTTTCACCGATACGGTGGGGTTGGGAGACGTCAACCAAGATACTCAGGCCCTGATCAACGAGTTAGTGGGCGATCTAAAGCAAGAGAGCGGCTGCGCCCGCATCCTGGTGTTAACAGTCAAGATCACTGACTTTGCCACTGATACTCTACGACAGATTGCCCAGCAGCTGCGCCAGCGCTTTCCCAGCATTCCCTGCCTGCTGGCAATCACCTGTCTACATGAGGTTTACCCTGTTGATGCAGCAGACCACCCCGGCTACCCACCCCGATTTGAGGCGGTTGGCCGGGCTGCCGCTGCCATTGAGGAAAACTTTAAGGGAATTTGCGATCGCACCGTTCTGCTGGACTTCACCCTGGAGGAGGACGGCTATACCCCTGTTTTTTATGGCCTAGAAGCGCTGCGAGACAGCCTGGCTGACCTGCTGCCTGAGGCCGAAGCTAATGCAATCCATCGCCTGTTAGATGAGCGGACAGAAGCCTCCCAGCAGCTGGGCAGTCTCTATCGCGATGTAGGCCGCCGCTATATCTCAGCCTTTGCTGTGATTGCTGCCACGCTAGCAGCCGTGCCCCTGCCCTTTGCCACCATGCCAATGCTGACCACCCTGCAAGTCTCAATGGTGGGGCTGTTAGGAACGCTCTACGGCCAGCCGCTCAGCCCATCCCAAGCGGGGGGCGTGGTGAGTGCGATCGCAGGTGGGTTTGTAGCCCAGGCTGTGGGTCGGGAACTGATTAAGTTCTTACCTGGTTTTGGCAGTCTCATTGCGGCTTCTTGGGCAGCTGCCTATACCTGGTCTCTAGGAGAGGGAGCCTGCGTTTATTTTGGGGATTTGATGGGCGGTAAAAAGCCCGACCCGAAAAAAATTCAGGCCACAATGCAGACGGCCTTTAAGTCGGCGCAAGAGCGATTTAAAGGAATTCAAAGCAATTAGCCTTAACTGAAAGATCACCCTCCAGGTAGACCTGTTCGCGAGTAAGCCTGCGATAGCTTACCGAGAGCATTTAACGTTGTCTTAAATTTACAGAGCCTTTAACTGGCACAACCTTAACTGCTGACGTTAAGAAGACCCATTGAAACCGGCAGCGGAAATACTTTGCTCTGCTTGGAAATGGCCGAGGCAAGTTAACTGGTACAGGGAGGTTTCTTTTTTATACGCCTCTGTACCTTTGGCCTAACCGCTTCGGCCTGACAAAAGTGTTGCCCTGTTCTGTTTTATACCCACTCGGAGATATAGACATGAAAAATGATTTGCACAACATCCAGTCTTCTAACGGTAGCTGGATAGGAACCGTTCTGCGCTCTCCTGCCAAGCTAGGCGTAGCGCTGGCGCTAGGAGCTGCAGCCTTAATTTTGCCCGCCTGCGAAGCCCCTGATCAGGCCGCTGGTGGTGGAGCCGAAACGGAACAGCCGCAGCTAGGCCAAACCCAGGAACAGCCAGACGCAACTGCGGAACAGCAGGCTCCTGCAGATAGCCCTGAACAGCTAGTCGGTCAGACCGTCGTCGTCAACGGCGAGGTCAATCAGGTCTACGGCCCCAATGCCTTCTCTATGCAGGCAGAGGACACCTTCGCAACCAATGAAGAGGTCCTGGTTCTAGTTACCGGAGGCGAAACGCCTGCCCTTGCCGAAGGAGAAACAGTTCAGCTAACGGGTGAAGTTCAGCAGTTTGATGCAGCTGCCATTCAGGAGCAATATGGCGCAGATCTAGACCAAACTCTAGTTAGCCAACTAGCAGATGAGTATGAAGGTAGACCTGTCATTATTGCGCCTAGCATTGATCAGCTGGCTTCTGAGTTACCTGACAACAATTAGCTAGTTGATGGCAAAAAAATCAGTTAGGTTGAAAGCATTTATATAGAGAGGAATTCTCTTGAACTGCTGAGACATCCAATTGATTAAGCTCATTCTGCCTACCCAGAATTTCGGTTCTGGGTATTTTTTTATCTCTTCCTAACAGAATCAGGGGGTGATCGCGGCAATCATGACGTTGTTGGACTTAATCACTGCGTACACGTCTTTGCCCACGGTTAGCCCCAGCCGTTCGGCTGAGGTGCGCGTGATTACAGAAGTCAGTTCTGCGTTGGAGCCAACCGCTAACGTTACTTCAGCACTGACGCCTGACAGAACTATTTGCTTAATCTTTGCCCGCAGCAAATTTCGAGCACTGATGGCGAGCCCAGGTACACCCTCGGGCAGATTTGCCTCAGGCAGCTCTGGAGTGTCCGTTTCTGCGTTGGCCAAAGCAGGTGAGGGCTGCTCAAGGCTTCGCACCAGTTCCCGCAAGATGTCTGTTTTAGTGCGCTGACTGCGATCGCAATACTGCTCCAAAATTTGCCGTTCTTCTTCCGATGCTTGAAACGTAATCCAGCCTTGATTTTTCCGGGGCATTTTTAGGGACCAGCCATAGGGAATGAGCGATACCAACTAGGTTGGTGCTATGCTGCTTACCAACTAGGTTGGTATCGCAACCTGCACTTCGCCAACCAAGTCCTGTTGTCAATTTCAATCCTAAGTCTGCTGTTATGAAGAAACGCCATTGGCTGACTTTT
>JACVRP010000474.1 GCA_014534385.1 Cyanobacteria bacterium Co-bin13 | reverse complement strand
TTTGTGGTCTAAATATTGATCCCTACGTCCGCTCTAGCAAAATTGGCCGAGTTCGGCGGCTGTACGTGCTACAGGCAGAGCGCCATCGGGGCATCGGTCAAGCCCTAGTAGCAAACGTCACTAGCCAAGCTAAACTCGCTGAAATGCAGGAAGTCAGGGTGCGCGTTGGCAACCCTGACTCAAATGGCTTTTTCCTCAGGCTAGGCTTTACGCCTGCTGGGCAAGCGGCAGCCTACACCCACCATTTGCTGCTCTCTGATTAAACCGAAGCGAGCTGAGTCGCAGGGCTGCTTTCAGACTCAGCCGGAATTGCTGGGTTAACGCAATACACTTCAGCGGAGTTGTTGGGGCTTTCGATCAGCTTGACCTTGTGCAGTTTTGCCCCGATGTCGTGGATGGGCCGCTGCAGCAGGTCGCGAATGTGCACAGCAATATTCTCAGCCGTGGGTACGACCTCAGCAAAATAGGGAATATCTTTGTTCAAGAACGTGTGGTCAAAGGGTTCTACGACATAGTCATCAACCGCCTTTTGCAGCTGCACCAGATCCGCCAGCATGCCTGTACGGGGGTCAATCTCGCCCTGGATAGTGACCTCTAGGTGATAGTTGTGGCCATGACCATTGGGTCGAGCGCACTTGCCGTAGATTTCACAGTTTTCCTCAAAGCTGAGATGGGGCAGCGCCAGCCGGTGGGCGGCGCTGAAGTGGGTGCTAATTGTCAGATACGCTTCCATACCGTTACCTGTATATTCGGCCCAAAGCTCTGGATGTTCGAATAGCTGAATTTTGACGATTGGCAGGTGGGGAGCCAAACGGTGCCAAATTACCCTAGCGATGTGCTCGGTAGTAGGCAGAGTCGTCTGAAACTCGGGCCACACCTGGTTCAGGTATGAGAAGTCAAGCTGGCTGGTAACTTCTCGCTTAATAACGTGCTTAACGTCCGAAAGGTTTAGAACCATGCCGTACTGGTCCAAATCTCCAATCATCGACACGTACAAAACATAGTTGTGTCCATGACCGGGGGCTTGGGCGCACAGCCCAAACTGTTGGGCATTTTCGGCCTCGCTTAGCTCCGGCAGCCAGTAGCGGTGGCTGGCAGAGAACTGGGCCCGGCGGTTAATAATACACTTCATGGAATGCTAACGAATCCTGCGAAACGTTAAGTAACGTAAATAGTGTCTCATCCAGCATAGTCGAATTTGACGGCTAATGGGCCTTTGTTTCTGGGCATTTCGAGGGGTAGAAGGGATGAGAAAGACTGCCCCCAGGAACAGGCAAGGTCATCGAAAGAGTGAACTTTTCATACGGGCAGACTTGGCAGGAGGAGCTGAACTCGTCTACTGATAAGGGTTTCGCCGAAAAGGCCGATTTTAGGGCTTAAACTCATGAGTTGCTGACAAAGATATGAAATAGTAAAATCAGATACAGAAGCAAAGATTATCGTTCATCCTGCGGGTTAATAAACAGCTTCAGCAAGCAGCTATCCTCAGGACGGAAGTAGGGAAGGACTCTCCCGAAGGAACGCGCCCCAGTTACCCCATTTATTAAAACGGTTGGTTGGCAGGAGGCGAAAAATGAGACTTACCTATCGCGGTGTTGCATACGATTACAATCCGCCCTCATTAGAAATGAGTGAAAGCGAGATTTTGGGTCAATATAGAGGACGATCCCACCGATTTTCCTACGTTCGGCACGTTCCGTTTCCCCAACCCGTGGCTGACCTAAAGTACCGAGGAATTGCCTACCACACCAATTCTAACGGTCAGGTTGAGGCAATGCCCGGCCAAGTGAAAGAAGCTCGGCCCGCTCCCCAAAAAGCTGCTCGGCCAGCTAATGCAATGGTTGAAGCCCGGCGGCAGCTGCTAACGGAGGCGGCGCAGTCCCACCGCGACAGCATCCAGCGCTCTTTGGAACATCGGTTGGCGGTTGCTCGGGCTCAGGGTAATGAGCCGCTAATTCAACAGCTAGAGGCAGAGAAGCATCAGCTAGTTGCTTAGAGCTGTGGGTTGTCAGTAGGGGCTCACGGGGGCAGATTAGCCTAAGGCATATATGCTGCCCTGAGCAAGGTTCAAAAATTTAAGCTGTGCTGTAGCTGGAGCAGTTTGGGTGCATTTGATGTCAAATGCACCCTTTTTTTGCTGGCTGCTTTGACCTCACTAAAGCCCCTGCAGCTGCGACTGCAGAACCATATCAGGATAAATCCAGGTAGTAGGGTCGCTCTGAGTCCCTTTCCTGGAATGGGTGGTCCAGCAGATTTGGCGGCTTCCTGGCGGTAGCTGGTCTTTGAGTTTAGTCTGGGTCGTCAGCCAAATAACGGGTGCAGCCGGAAGGCTAGGGAGAGCCCCTGTTGGTTGAGAAGGGGGACCGCCTGATTGGCCTCTAGGTTCAATCGCAGCCAGCACAGTGAGCACGGCTAGCTTATCGCGGGTCAGTTTGCTTTCGGGAGTCCATAGGGCTGTGGAAAAGCCCCGGCGCAGCGCGTATATATAGAGTGAGGCGGCTGCCACGACTGCCTGCTCAAAGGCTTCGCTTTCCCAGGGACTGGCAGTATCTAGGGCAATGATCACCTGCTGACCGGCGGTAATTTTTTCCAGCTCCCGCACTCTCAGCTCACCGTAGCGGGCGCTGGTGCGCCAGTGGATTAGGCGAGTAGAGTCGCCCCAGCGGTAGGGCCGCAGGGAGCGGGTGATCCCTTCGGTGGCAAGCTGGACGGCGTTTTCAGCATGCCACTGGTGGCCGCTGTCTTGGCCTGCCGTATCCACTAGAGGGCATTGGGTTAGAGGCAGAATTTGCGGGTAGACCGTGGCCGCAGCGGTGACGGCCTGAGACCGCCGGCACCAAAACAGCCCTAGCGGGGCTGCGGTTCTCAGGGCAACAGTGTGCCAGCGGTAGAGCCCCCGGCGCTGGGTGGGAATTTCGTATATCCAGTGGTGAGAACGCCCTGGTGCGATCGCAGCAACAGCAGTTTCCTGCGGCGGGGCTAGGGTTGCTGGCAGGTTGTCCCAGACCTGGAGCAGGGCTTTAGCCTGTTGCGTGCTGTTGGTCAGGGTCAGATCTACC
>JACVRP010000347.1 GCA_014534385.1 Cyanobacteria bacterium Co-bin13 | reverse complement strand
TTACTGAGTTGGGCAACCGACTGCCAGACTGGGTCACGTCGGGGACTGACCAGCTCAATGCGCTGCAGTCGTGGGCAACAGCACGGCGCTTGCCGGTCAATTTAGATCAATGGATTCGGCAGCTCGAAAATGAAGTCGCCGTCCAGCTGCAGGTTGCCGCTGGAGCCGTTGTTGGTACCTTGGTGAATGCAATCAGCAGCTTGCTGAATGTGATGCTGACCCTGGTTTTGACCTTTTACCTGCTGCTCCACGGCCAGCAGCTTTGGAATGACGTTTTCTACTACGTTCCCTTACCGGTACAAGTTCCTCTGCGCCAGAGCCTACGGCAGAATTTCCACAACTACTTTGTGGGGCAGGCAACCTTAGCAGTGCTTATGGGTACTGCGATGACCATTGCGTTTGTCGCCATTCGGGTGCCCTTTGGCCTGGTGTTTGGTCTCGGCGTGGGCGTTCTCGCCCTGTTTCCCTTTGGTGCAGCCTTGGGCATCACCCTGGTGAGCATTTTGACAGCCTTGAACAACATTTGGCTGGGTGGCAGGCTGCTGCTGGTTGCTGCCGTGATTGATCAGCTGATTGAAAATGGCATTGCCCCTCAGCTGATTGGCGGCTTTACCGGGCTGAACCCGGCGTGGATCTTGCTTTCCCTGCTGGTGGGCGCTAAGGTCGCGGGGCTTTTAGGGCTGGTGGTGGCGGTGCCGATCGCAGGGTTTGTTCGAGACAGCATAGCGATCGCTGGCGCAAAATTGGGGAGTGTTCGTTCCCCGGTGACTACAGATGAAGAGAGGAATCCTTGAGTTTCTAGAGCAGCGACCCAAATGGGTGCTGCTCAGCCTGAGCATTGGTTTGGGGCTGCTGATTGGCGCGATTGATTACCTGGTGCTTCTAGATGTTGCTCTCTCGATTTTTTACCTGATCCCTGTTGCTATTGCCACCTGGTTTGTAGGGTACCGGGCTGGCCTGGTTGTGTCGATCTTTTGTGCAGCAGCCTGGTTTCAAGCGGATGCTACAGCTATCCAATGCGGTGCTGACCCTCCATTGCGGTACTGGAATGCAAGCGTACGGTTTGGCTTCTTTCTAATTTTGAGCTACCTATTGAGTGAGCTAAAACAGGCTTACCGACGAGAACAGCAGTTGGCTCGCCTAGATGGGTTAACTGGCGCAAATAACCGTCGATTTTTCATGGAGCTGTTAGACGCTGAGCTGGCGCGAGCCCGCCGCTATCAGCATCCCCTGACGCTGGCTTATTTGGACTTAGACGACTTCAAACAGGTCAACGATCAGCTGGGGCACAGCGCTGGGGATCGGCTGCTGCAAAGGGTGGCACAGGTGCTGCGTGAGGGGGTGCGATCGCACGACTCAATTGCCCGACTAGGCGGCGATGAGTTTGCAGTTATGCTGCCCCAGATCAGCTTTGAGCAGGCTCAGCTGGCGCTGTCTCGGCTGCACCAGCAGCTGCAAGCCCTAAGCCAATCTGAGCATTGGCCCGTTGGTTTCAGCATAGGGGCAGCCACCTTTCTGAAACTGCCAGACTCAGTAGACACGCTTATCTCCCAAACAGATCACCTGATGTACGGAGTCAAGCGCGAAGGCAAGAATCGGCTGAGATGCCAGCAATACGTTTGATCGAAATCATCTGCCTACCCTTGGCCCTCCCGAGCACTTATCAGGCTCTCGATGCGCTCCAATCGCCCTAGGATAGCGGCTTCAACAGTGGTCGGTAAGTCCATTTCTCGCTCTATGGTGATGCTGCCGCTGGTCTCTAGAATGGCGGCTTTGATCTCTGCTAGATCTTCAAATCCTTGACGCCGCAGAACAGTGCGGAATTCGCTTTCGCTGATCAGTTCCTTGGCCAAGTTTTCTGAAATGAGCTGGCCGTTGTGCAGGAGCAGCGTGGGGCGACCCTCCACAACCTGTTGAACGCGAGGATGGCGGTAGACCAAACGCACCACCAGGTAGTTGGTTAGTAGCAGCGCCGTGGCTCCGATCAGACCACCCGAGACGGAGTCGTCGTCACCAATGATGGCATTTTGCACGGCATTGGAGAGCATCAGCAGCACCACCAGATCAAAGCCTGTGAGCTGCCCCAGTTCGCGCTTACCTCCCAGCCGTAGCGCCGCCAGCAGAAAGAAGTAGACCAAAATTGGACGAATAATTTTTTCAACAACAGAGATATTGGGTATCCAGAGATCGCTGGCCAGGGTCATGGCAAAACCTATCGGGCAGTGAGTTTAACTCCTGCCACTGTAGTACTCGGATCGTTTTGAGAACCCAACTAATCCAGACAGGTAAATCTCATCATCCGTAGTGCGAGTATCTTGCCCGCGCAGGCTAGAAGCCTACACTACAAAGCCCACCATACCTTCAGGAGAGCTGACCTAATTATCTGAAGCCTCAATTGATCTTGTGGAGGATCGTCAAATCCCTGCCACAGGGTTGCCACACCGTTTTTTTAAGTTAGGGTCACTTCCGCAAGGGACAGGACGCTTCAAGCAGATCGAGGCTTTAGCCCCTTCTAGGGGTTCAGCCTCGCCACAGGACTTTTGAGCTGCCGCCTATCCCGCCAGGTGAGTCCCTTCAATTAGGTATTACTGATGAAAGCTCAATTTCGTTCGGTTTCTGATAGCTCGGTGGCTTCCTCAGACCGGGGTGTCTCAGGCTCTGATGATGATCGCATGCTTCCCAAACGCCGATCCAGGCTGCCTCAAAAGCTAGCGGTCTCTCTGGCCCTGGTGCTGCTGGGCGGCGGTATCACTGCGGGGCTGGGCTATGCCCTGCATCTTCCCAATCAAAATCCTCTGGCCCTAACGGCTTCCAGCCAGCCGGGAACGGTGGCACCAGCTTCTGGATCGGGGCGGCTTTTGGGAGCGGCGGCCGACCCCAACTTCATCGAAAATATCGTCAATCAGGTGGGGCCTGCGGTAGTGCGGATTGACTCGACCCGAACGGTGACCACCCAGGTTCCAGAGATGTTTAGAGATCCCTTTTTCCGCCAGTTCTTTGGTGACCAGATGCCCGATATGCCCTCTCAGCAAACGGAGCGAGGCGTCGGTTCGGGGTTCATTATCGGCGACAGTGGCCGCATTATTACCAATGCCCACGTGGTGGATGGGGCCGATACGGTGAAGGTCACGCTCAAGGATGGCCGCAGCTTTGATGGCAAGGTGTTGGGCGAAGACATGGTTACGGATGTGGCTGTAATTCAGGTAGATGCCAAAAGCCTGCCCACGGCGGGCGTGGGCGACTCCGATCAGCTCAGGCCGGGGCAGTGGGCGATCGCAATTGGCAACCCCCTCGGCCTCGACAACACCGTCACCGCAGGCATCATCAGCGCCACGGGTCGCTCTAGCGGCGAAGTGGGCGTTCCTGACAAGCGGGTCAATTTCATCCAAACCGATGCAGCGATTAACCCTGGCAACTCCGGCGGGCCGCTGCTGAACGATCAGGGCCAGGTCATTGGCATGAATACCGCCATCATTCAGGGCGCTCAGAGTATTGGCTTTGCCATTCCTATTAATACCGTGCAGCAGATTGCTGATCAGCTTGCCGCCCAAGGCAAGGTAGATCACGCCTATCTGGGCATTCAGATGGTAACGCTGACTTCAGCAGTGCAGCAGGAGATCAACAGCGACCCCAACAGTGGTCTGAGCATCAACGAAGACAGCGGCGTACTGATTGCCCGGGTGATGCCCGACTCTCCGGCAGCCAAAGCGGGTCTCAGGGCGGGCGATGTGATTCATCAAATTGCCGGTCGGTCTATAACTCAGGCCGATGATGTGCAGCAGCTAGTCGAGCAAACCCACCTGGGCAGCGAGCTTCAAGTTCAGGTGAACCGCAACGGCCAGCCTCAAACGATTACAGTGCGCCCAGAGGCATTTCCAGCACAACCCGGCAGCTGAAATTTGGCCAACCAAAGTAGCCCGACCTAAACCGGCTGCTTGACGCCTGCTTCTAGTACCAATCTCAATAAAGGTAGCACTATGAAATTTCATACTGCTGATTTCGGCCCTTTTAGCGGCCATCTGCAAAAGTTTGCCGATACCCAGGGCTATATTCCTGCCCAGGGGAGCCCGTGGCAAGCTTTTCAATGGCCTGGTCTGCTCCATCAAAAGTTTGCCGATCCCCGAACTGGAGATGCCTGCTGGCAGCAGTTTTGCCAGCAGGCGGAGGTTGCCGTTACCCAGCAGTTTCAAGCGCTGCTCGATCTGGAAGATGTGCCCCTGCAGACGGCTCAGCGGGTGAAGCAGGGCATGACCCATAGCGGATACCGGCTGTTATAACTGCGCTAATGCTCAGATCGCTAAGAAACTGTTACATTCCTGTCACTGAGCTGTAACACCCCAGCTATAGAGTTTTGCGAGCCATCACAGGCAAAAACTTGTAGCGTCGCAGGGCTTCTATGAAACGGGACAAGCTGGGGTTAGA
>JACVRP010000376.1 GCA_014534385.1 Cyanobacteria bacterium Co-bin13 | reverse complement strand
GCCTGAATTGCTGGAGCTAAAGGGATACGATGTCAGGCTTTAGCGCCGGAAATACTGCAGGTGGCCGTCTCGGAGCTGCACAACCGGGTTATTGGACATACGCACCAGCTGTTCGTCATGGGTGGTGACGATCACGGTGATACCGATGGAGTTGAGCTTTTTGAGAATTTTAATGACCTGGAAGGAATTGTCAGGATCCAGGTTGCCTGTGGGCTCATCGGCCAGCAGGAGGGGCGGGGTGCTGACTACGGCGCGGGCAATGCTGACCCGCTGTTGCTCGCCCCCAGAAAGTTCGTCAGGAAAGCACTGGGCCTTGCCCTGGAGCCCAACCATCTTTAAGGTGGGCCAGAGGCGGCGATGGATTTCCTTGCGGGTAAAGCCTTGAGCCCATAGAACAAAGGCCACATTCTCCGCTACGGTGCGGCGGGGAATCAGCTTGTAGTCTTGAAAAACAACGCCGATGCGGCGACGCAGCATGGCTAGACGGTTGCCTCGCAGCCGGGCGATGTCTTCTCCACCCACCACAATGGAGCCCGATGAGGGCCGCTCTTGACCGTAGAGCAGCTTGAGCAAGGTAGATTTGCCTGAGCCAGAGGGACCCGTTACAAACAGGAAGTCGCCTTTGTTGATGTGCAGATCAACGTTGAGGAGTGCCTGGCTGCCGTTAGTGTAGGTTTTGCTGACGCTCTGCAGCGTTACGATGGATTCGCCAGCGGGTTTAGCGGGCGGGCGCTGGTTTGATTCGGTAGTGGCTGGCTCAGCCGGAACCACCATCTGGAGCCGATCGTGAAGCTTGGCTCGAACTTCATCGGGGAGTTCAGTGAAGTGACTGCTGGGGCGGGAAACAACTGAGGTCATGCAGGCTACCGGTAACGCATCTCGCAAAGGTTGACAGATACTGAGACGACAACCTTTTGCGGTTGTTTGGCAGAAAGTTGGCTGGCGAAATAGTCGATTTGCGGAATTATTCTACTTGACTTGCTGCTTATAGGAATAGGGTTATTAGAGATTTCAATAATCTTCACAACTGTATCTCAAATAACCCTCCGAAAAACCGCTTTGTTCTCAGGGTTGAAGGGTTAGGGGCGAGGCCTAGAGTAGGTTAGCGATCGCACTGCAAACCGGGGCAGGGCCAGCATCCGTCGCCAGCGCCAGGGCTCTTGGTAGAGGCGATAGAGCCACTCCAGGTGATTGTCGCAGAACCATTTGGGGGCGCGGGTTTTCACCCCGGCCCAGATGTCGAAGCTGCCGCCCACGCCGATCCAGATGGCCTGGGGGCAGAGGTGGCGGTGCTCGGCAATCCAAAACTCCTGCCGGGGCACGCCCATACCGACAAAGACAATGCTGGGCTGAAGAGCCTTCAGCCGCTCCTCAAAGGCCGGAAAGTCTTCAGGGGACAGAAAGCCATGCTGAGTGCCTGCGATCGCAAGCTGTGGCAGCCGCTCCTGCCAATACACTGCAGCCCGATCGGCCACGCCCGGTGCCCCCCCATAGAAGAAGGCAGGCTCATTAGGCCCGAGTGCCGCTAGCACTGCCGCCGCTAGCTCAATTCCAGGCTGACGCTGGATCCGGCGGCCCTTCAATCGGAAGTACAGCACTACGCCAGATCCATCGGGGATAACCAGATCCGCTGTCTGGATCAGCCGCCGCAGCTTGGGATTTTGCTCCGACTGCATAGCCATTTCGGCATTGAGCGTGATCACGTGGGCCGCTTCGCCCTGCCGCAGCCGGGCCATCAGCCAGCGCGTGTAGTCTGTGCCAACATGGACCGGCAGGCCCATCACTGAAAGGGTTTCCAATCTTTCCGCCAGCATTGTCTGTAAGTTCCTTAACCGACCGGATTATAACCGCTTCTGTATTAGACAAACCCCTGCTGGGTTATCAGACACAATCTGGAGATTCAGATCTCCCGTGACGATAGCGCGAAATTGACCAAATCTTCTCATTTCTAACCCTGCTTCTGTGCGTCAATGGGAGCATCAGTGGGCACTCTAAACTACCTGCAAGATTCTCTCTAGTCCTCGCCTCAGTGTTCTAGATGGCAAAAGGTTAGGAGAATAAACGTTCTGCCAGCTTCAAGATCCTGACGCTACATCCCTGTCAAAATCTCTGTCAAATTCGTTGCTGGAGTTGGCTCTAGGCGAAGCTCCAGATTTCGAAGCAGACTGGGCGTAGCTCTCGGTTTCCTCCCTTTTTCTCTTCATACTGCTGGCAAAGAGGGAGGTTTCTGGGGATCTCCGGAATTTTCGTCCTGTTGCTGTATTCAATGGCAGCCGCCACGCGAGTCCACCATGCTCAAGCTTCAAAATCTACAACTGGGGCAAAAGTTTACCGTCCTTCTCCTGCTCGTATTTCTAGGCGGCATTCTGGCCAGCGGCCTGGCCCTGTCTTCGGTGCTTAATCGCAGTGCCCAGGCTCAGCTCACGACCAAAGCCCTAATGCTAATGGAAACGATGAATTCAGTGCGAGACTACACCAGCACCAACATTCAGCCCGAGCTGGTGAGCCGGTTAGACACTGAGTTTTTGCCGCAGACGGTACCTGCCTACTCAGCCCGAGAGGTGTTTGAGTCCTTTCGCGGCAATCCCCTCTACACTGACTTCTTTTACAAAGAAGCGACTCTCAATCCAACTAATCTGCGAGACAAGGCCGACGACTTTGAAGCCAAGTTGGTGCAGCAGTTTCAGCAGCAGGGTAAGGGTAAAGAGGTCAGCGGCTTTCGTAAAACGCCTGGGGGCAAACTGTTCTACATTGCCCGCCCGCTTCACGTGACTAAGCAGAGCTGCCTGGAGTGCCATAGCACCCCCGATGTTGCTCCCGCCAGCATGATCGAACGCTACGGCCCGGATCACGGCTTTGGCTGGAAACTAGATGAGATTATTGGGGCTCAGGTGATTTCGGTGCCTGCGGCCAAAGTGCTGCAAAGCGCCCGTCAGTCGCTATTTTTGATTTTGGGCATTTTTATAGCGGTCTTTTCAGTGGCCACGCTGATGGTCAACCTCTGGCTGAAGCGGTTTGTCGTCCGGCCCCTCAACCGCATGGCAACGGTGGCCGAGGCAGTTAGCATGGGCGACACCAAGGCTGAATTTATCGTTAACTCCAAAGATGAGGTGGGACAGCTGGCAGAAGCCTTTAACCGGATGCGAATGAGTCTGCAAATGGCGATGCAGCGGCTCGATCGCTACCGCGAAGGCCGACGCAACTCCGGCAACCTGTCGCAGTAGGTGCAACGCTCTACAGCTTCAGCCTGGGTGAATTTGCAGGCCCCGTGGACGCTAGGCGCTACCCCTGGCGTTCGTTGCGAGACAGCATTGCACTCCATAATGGGAGAAATGTGTTCCTGCAACCTCGCCCGCTATGAATCCTGTTGATCTGGCCTTTACCCCAGCTCTGGAGCAAGCTCGATTAATTCGCGAGAAGGTGATTTCACCGCTGGAGATCACTGAGCTTTATCTAGAGCGGATTGAGCGGCTCAATCCGGCGTTGGGGGCCTATGTGACAGTGATGGCTGAGGAAGCTCTGGAGGAGGCCCAGCGGCAGACCGAGCGGCTGGGGCGAGGATCGCTGCCCCCCTTTTTTGGCGTGCCCATTGCCGTTAAGGATTTGAACACGGTGGCAGGTGTGCCCTGCGCCTATGGCATTAAGGCGGCCTGCGATCGCATTGCCGAGCAGGATGACTACATCGTGACCAAGCTGCGGCAGGCTGGATTTATCATCCTGGGCAAAACCGCGACCTCTCAAATGGGGTCGCTGCCTTACACCGAACCACCCGGCTTCCCGCCTGCCCGCAACCCCTGGAACCTCGACTATACCCCCGGCGGCTCCAGCGGCGGATCAGCGGCGGCGCTGGCGGCAGGGCTGTGTGCGATCGCACAGGGGTCAGACGGCGGCGGCTCCATTCGGGGACCGGCTTTTTGCTGCGGCTTGGTGGGTATGAAGGCCGCCCGAGGCCGGATCAGCTTTAGCCCAGTGGG
>JACVRP010000466.1 GCA_014534385.1 Cyanobacteria bacterium Co-bin13 | reverse complement strand
GAGCAAGGTTTGCTCAGGGCCGGCACACCTAATGCCTTACTGGTGATCGATCCTGACAGCGGACAGCTGCTGCGCTCGGTGACGGTGATGCGCGATCGCAACGTGCTCTCTGTTGCCTTCGACCGTAACGGCAGCGTCTGGGCCGGCACCAACAGCGGCCTGTTCAGGCTCAACCCTGTCACTGGGGCCATCTTGGGGCAAGTGCCCAACCTGCCATCAGGCCGAGTGTTGGCCGTAGCTCCTAACGTCGGCAATAAAGTCTGGGTCGGCACCAGCGAGGGCTTGGCCTGGGTCAGCCTGACTACCGGCGCAGCGACGCCGCATTTTGGGTTTGTTAGCCCGACGGTGTTGGATGTAAGGCGGTGAGGACCGCCCCGCCCTTTGCTATGCTGGCAACCAGACCCCTATTTCGAGGGAAAATGGCTGTCGGTGTTCACCAGTTTAGGCAGTGGAAGCGGGAGGGCCGTCCGGTTGCGGTTTTGACGGCCTGGGACTACATTTCGGGGCAGATTGCTGACCAAGCTGGGGCTGACATGGTGCTGGTGGGAGACTCGCTGGCAATGGTGGCCTTGGGCTATGAGACAACTTTGCCGCTGACGCTAGAGGAGATGCTGCATCATGCGCGGGCGGTGCGGCGAGGCGTGAAGCGGGCTTTGGTGGTCGTCGATCTGCCGTTTTTGAGCTATCAAATTAGTGTTGAAGATGCCCTGCGTTCGGCGGGGCGGGCGCTGCAGGAGGCGGGAGGCCAGGCGGTGAAGCTGGAGGGTGGGCACCCGGCGCTGCTGGAAACGGTGGAGCGGCTGGTGCAGTGCGGCATGCCGGTGATGGGCCATGTGGGGCTGACGCCGCAGTCGGTTAACCAGTTTGGTGGCTTTCGGCGGCAGGGCAAGTCGCCTGAGGAGGCGGAGCGAATTTTGGCAGAAGCGATCGCACTGGAAAAAGCGGGTGCGTTCTCAATTGTGCTGGAGCACATCCCAGCCGACCTGGCTCAGAAGATTACGGAGTCTCTTAAGATTCCCACTATTGGCATTGGGGCTGGGGCCGCTTGCGATGGGCAGGTGCTGGTGACGACTGATATTTTGGGGCTTTCGGACTGGCAGCCGCCCTTTGCTCGCGTCTACACCAACTTGCGGGAACAGGCAGTAGCCGCTGCTCAACAGTTCTGTGAGGATGTCAGGCAGCGGCAGTTCCCCTAGCAATATCCGTTAAGCTATGAAGGCGACTTCCAGACATTTAAGCTGTATTTATTTTGACCATGACGACTTCCCTACAACTGAAGTACGACATTAAAGATATTGCGCTGGCCCCCCAAGGGAAGCAGCGGATCGAGTGGGCCGGACGCGAAATGCCGGTGCTGCGCCTGATTCAAGAGCGCTTTGCCCAGGAAAAGCCCTTTGCCGGAATTCGGCTGGCGGCCTGCTGCCACGTTACAACTGAAACGGCTCACCTTGCGATCGCACTCAAAAATGGCGGTGCCGACGCCGTGCTGATTGCCAGCAACCCCCTTTCCACCCAAGACGACGTCGCGGCTAGCCTGGTGGCTGACTACGGCATTCCCGTCTTCGCCATTAAAGGGGAAGACAACGACACCTACCACCGCCACGTCCAGACCGCCCTCGATCATCGCCCCAACATCATCATTGACGACGGCAGCGACGTAGTGGCCACCCTGGTGCAAGAGCGCAAACACCAGCTCGCTGACCTCCTGGGCACCACCGAAGAAACCACGACCGGCATTGTCCGCCTTAAGGCCATGTTCCGCGACGGCGTGCTTTCTTTCCCGGCGATGAACGTTAACGATGCCGACACCAAGCACTTCTTCGACAACCGCTACGGCACCGGCCAATCGACCTTAGACGGCATTATCCGGGCTACCAACATTCTGCTGGCGGGCAAAACTCTGGTCGTGGCTGGCTACGGCTGGTGCGGCAAGGGCACGGCGCTGCGGGCTCGCGGCATGGGAGCTAACGTCGTCGTCACCGAGATCGACCCGGTTCGCGCCATTGAAGCGGTGATGGACGGCTTCCGGGTGATGCCGATGGATCAAGCGGCTGCCCTGGGCGACATCTTTGTGACCGTGACGGGCAATAAGCACGTCATTCGCCGCGAACACTTCGAGACGATGAAAGACGGCGCAATCGTCTGCAACTCTGGCCACTTTGATATTGAGATCGATCTCAAGTCCCTCAAGGAGATGTCTTCTGAGGTCAAGCAGGTGCGCAACTTCACCGAGCAATACCGACTGCAGAGCGGCAAGTCGGTGATTGTTCTGGGCGAAGGTCGCCTGGTCAACCTGGCGGCGGCTGAAGGTCACCCCAGCGCCGTGATGGACATGAGCTTTGCCAACCAGGCCCTGGCCTGCGAATACCTGGTGAAGAATAAGGGATCGCTCGAGCCCGGCATTCACTCGATCCCCACTGAGGTCGATCAAGAGATCGCCCGCCTCAAGCTAGTGGCGATGGGTATTGAGCTTGATACCCTCACAGCTGAGCAGGAGATCTACATCAACTCCTGGACCGCAGGCACCTAATTGTTGTGCTCCGTGGGATGGTTTGATGGGCACGGGCTTTGCCCTTTGCCCATCCTACGGTTTCTTTTGTGAGTAATGGTTGGACGGGTGTGCTTTGCCCGTCCAACCATTACCCTTTTTGGTTTTGAGAGCGGAATCGGCCTTCGACAAAGCCTCGCCGCTGCCGGTGTTTAGTTTTGCGATCGCTTACCCGCTTGCGCCACATCCGAAAGCTCGAAGCCTTCATCTCTCGCCGCATCAGGGCAATCACGTCCTTCTCCTGGAGACCAAACTGCAGCTCAATTGCTTCAAAGGGCGTGCGGTCTTCCCAGGCCATTTCGATGACGCGATTGACGGTTTCTAGGTCTAAATCGGGCTGTTTCATGTTTCGCGGCTGACTTGAATGAAAGCGGTGAAGACGTCCTATGCTGGGCTATGGGGGCAACCCTACAGCAGCATCTCGGTAACCGCTATGACTTTTTTTACAGCTGACGCCGCCCTGGAGCAAACTCTCAAGTCTGTCCTGGAACAAACCTGGGCGGCGTTTCCAGCCCTGGCTCAAAATCAGGTGGCGGTTACCTGGATTGTTTACGACGCTCCCTACATCGTAAATACAGGCGGGGCGCTTAGCCCAGAGGCCTTTTGGCAGAAT
>JACVRP010000553.1 GCA_014534385.1 Cyanobacteria bacterium Co-bin13 | reverse complement strand
TTTGTGGTTTTTGGATGGGTGGATGGGTGGATGGGTGGGTTTAGGCGAGGCACTTTTGCTCCACCGACAGGGCCTGGACCTGGGCCGTAAGCTGTTCAAGGAATGTTTGTTTTTGGCCGCTCCAGTAGAGCGGTTTCCCTACGTAGGCCCAACACAGAAAGGGCACCAGTAGGCTTGCCCCTTTGGGGAGAGCTTTGCCCAGCCCCTGCAGGAAAATGGGCACGATGGGCACGTTGGGGTGCTGCTTGGCCAGGTGGGCGATGCCGCTGTTAAACTCGCCCAGGTGTTCTGGCTTGCCTCTGGAGCCTTCGGGATAGAGAATCAGGATTTGGTTTTGGGCCAGGGCAGTGGCGCAGCTCTTGAGGAAAGTGCGGTAACCACAGTTGGCCGGGTGAGGGCTGGCTGTTGGTTGGCAGGTCACCGGGATAATGTCTAAAACATGGCGGGAAAACCAGGCCAGCCAGCGATTTTGCTTGAGGAAATACTGTTCGTTGGCCACGGGCCGCAGGCGATGTGCCATCGACAGGGGAAACAGCGACATAATCACAAAGGTGTCTAGATGGCTGTTGTGATTGGCGACTAAAATGGCGGGGCCAGAGCGGGGCAGGCGTTCCCGGTGCTGAATGTGGAGGCCGAGGAGAATTCTCACGACCGCTTTGGCGATGAGCAGAAAGATCACCTTCAACGCTCGGCTCATAGCCATTGCCCCCGATAGTAAAAATAGACCGTGAAGTGAAAGAACAGCGGAGCGGTATAGGTGAGGCTGTCGATGCGATCTAAGATGCCGCCATGACCGGGCAGCAATGTGCCGCTATCCTTAATGCCCAGGTCTCGCTTTAGGGCTGAGATGGTGACATCGCCGATGAATCCTGTCAGGCTGAGAAGCAGCCCCAGGCAGGCTGAATGCAGCAGGTTGAACGGGGTGAGCCAGGGAGCCAGTGCGATCGCACCCCCCGTTGTCACCAAAACCCCACCCAAAAGCCCTTCTACAGTTTTGTTGGGGCTTACCTTAGGCGTTATCGGGTGCTGACCCAGCAGCTTGCCGATGATGTATTGGGCGATATCGTTGATTTCGGTGAGCAGCACCAGATACACCAGCAGGCTGGTCCCGCTGGCGATCTCCTCCGGCAGGTTCAGCAGGTAGCAGAGATGGCTCAGGGTAAAGACTGTCAGCATTAGGCCCCAGTGCAGGGTGCCGACAGCGTTGAGAAACCCGTCGGTTTCGCCAATCAGCACCATGCGCATCGGCAGAAACAGAAACATATAGACGGGGATGAAAATCAAAAACATGCCGTACCAGCCGATATAAATCCAGAAATACTGGAGCGCAATGGCCAGATAGGCCCACAGCAGTACATGGCGGTCGGCAGCGCGGGTCGGAATCAGCGAGAGATATTCCTTCAGCGCCAGATAGCTGAGAAAGGCAAAAAAGAGAATCGAAACGGCGCGGTTAAGCAGCAGCGCCAGGCTAAACACCGTTACCATCAACCACCAGGACTGGATGCGGTCCTTCAATTCGCTGTGGTCCTTTTCGGGGTTGCAGAAGGCCAGCCCAAAGATGATTGCGGTGGCCACTAGCAGCAGGCCATAAACGCCGGCCAGAGTCCACATGACCGGCAGAGGCAAGGTTAGCTGCATAGGGTGACCTCCTCCAGCGTTGCCTGAACCCGATTGCGAAGGGTCCAAAGCTGCAGGCCGATCAGGACGGCCCAGAGGGCGGTTAGCCAAGTTCCTGGCGATACCCCCAACCCCAGCATTAGCCCCACTGCCCCAAACACAAAGGCGCGATCGCTTTTGCCCATTGGCCCCTGGTAGGCTCGCTGGTGTGCGATCGCAAGCCCCAACACTCCAGCCATTTCAGCCAGCATTGCCAGCATCACAACGCCGACAACCCAGGGGGCCGAAACCCCTGGAAGCAGGCCAAACGGCAGGTAGAGCGCCGCATCTGAAAAGACATCGCCCAGCTCGTTTAGTAGGCAGCCCAGGGAGGTGGCTCGACCGTGTTCACGGGCGAGCATGCCATCGATCGCATTTAGCCCCATGCGCCCCAGTAGGACAATTGGCAGCGCCAAGAGCACCCCAAGAGCCTGGGGCAGGCACGCAATAGCCAGCCCCATCGCGCCCGACAGTGCCATTGCCGACAGCGTGACCTGATTGGGAGAGACGTGCCAGGCCGCCAGCTGGTTAACCAGGGGCCGCAGCCGATTTTGAAATGCCGGTTTAAAGTGATACAGCGTGTGCATAGCCCTGTAGAGAATTCATGAACCCATCATGCAGGCCGCGTCTCTGCACTGAGAATGAGTCAATCGAGCAACCTGCACAGCCGTCGCAGGGCGAAGCAAGAGGTCGAAGTAAAACGAAGGAGTGCGAAGTTTTTACAGGTAGGCACCATGTCCGCATTTCCCCCCTTTCGTGCTGAAGTCTTGCCGCAATGGCTGCCGCCAGCCCTGCACCAGCAGTATGTG
>JACVRP010000191.1 GCA_014534385.1 Cyanobacteria bacterium Co-bin13 | reverse complement strand
TACTTAAGCTAGAAACCTTAGGACAGCTTTAGTACCACCTAGATATAAAAAATCCTTACTTATTGAGCCTTTAATTAACGGGACTGACGGGGCTCGAACCCGCAACTTCCGCCGTGACAGGGCGGTGCTCTAACCAATTGAACTACAGTCCCTCGTAGAGGTGTTTCCCCATCCGAGGTGCCCCGTGTGAGGCGATTTATATAATGCCAAGTTTAGAGGGCTTTTGTCAAATCTTTTCCAAAAGTTTTTTTGGAGGGCTGGCTGTGGGCTTTTGGGTGGGGCGAGGGATCACGCCTGGGGATACCAGAAAGGTTGGGCGAATTTTGTGAGCCAGTCTTTGATGCGGTGGGTGGCGCGGCAGTCGTCTTCGTTATAGCGGAGGATGGCTTCGAGGTAGGTGCGATCGCACGTCTCCAGCCAGGCGTTGTACCAGCAGATAGACTGGGCCCCGTTGGCTCCCTCGTCGCGCCAGTCAAAGCCAATCCAGCGGGCAATGTGCTTGAGGGCGTAGCTCTCGACCGGCAGCGTGACCGACTCGGTAATGCTCTTGTGTACGTCAAAGAATCGGGTCAGCAGCGTTTCTATGACCAGGTCGGGGGTGCCAAAGAGCTGGCCTAGTTTGCGGACAGTTTGGGCTTCGTAGGGGCAGAAATGGTAGATCGGTGCAGTCGGGTAGGTGTGCACCAGCTCCAAAAATTGCGTCCAGGCCGTTTGCTCAGCTTCGGGAGATTCTGCCAGCAGGGCATGGAAGGTTTCTTCCCCGGTACGATGGTCGATCACCAAAACGCCGTGCAGGTAAATTAAGTCCTGGTCGGGGGCGGCTTCAATGTCAAAGTACAGCTCGACCTCGGCAGAGGGCAAATCGGCTGGGTGCAGCGCAAAGGTATGGGGTGGATGGGGGAAGGTGCGGGGGATGGCACAGTTGCCCAGCAGGGCCTGAGCCTGATGCACCAGCTTTTCGGCCACGGGCTCCCCAAAGCCGGGCAGTGGCGCAAGCTGTTGGGGGTTGGCGGCGGCCAGCGCTTCGACCGTAGTGAGCTTGCGTTCTTGCAAAAAGACGTAGCGAGCAGGCGTGACCCCAGGCAGCAGGGAGAGGTGCTGCTCTTCTTTGGCGCTGCTGTAGCAGTGGCTAAACCAGTGGCAGAGGTCGCAGCGGCTATGGGAGATAAAAACTTCGGGCGGCTCCGACTGGCGCAGGTCATACAGGCAGCCGTTGAGCGTTTCCTGGAGCTTGAGCAATTGCCGCTCTAGGTCTACGGCATAGAGCTTGCCTTCGCGCAGGGCCAGCCAGCTAGTTTCAGGCCACATACCCTGCACTCGCGCCAGCACGTAGGCGTGAAAGGCCGCAACGACCTGATAGTCAAGCTTGGGTTTCTTGCCCAGCTTGATATCGATGGTGGTGTAGGTCCAGTTGCCCCAGTGGGACCAGCCGGACTGCTTGATCAGCAGATCGGGCTGGCTGACGAGCTGAATGCCTTCGACTGCAGAATCAGCGACTAAGACCCCCTGTGCGATCGCATCGACGCCCTGGGCCATGAGGTCTTGGGTTGCCTTTGCGCCTGCAGCCCAGTCGCCCTTCGGGTAGAGCGGTCGGTGCAGCGGCTCGTACTCCTGGAGGATAGTGGATCGGTGGATAGCGCTGTCTTGCCTGAGCTTGGCTAGGTAGTCGCTAGGGGGGGCTTTTTCAACAGCGTTGCCGTATAGATCTAAAAACGCCCGTCGGCTACAGCGCTGATAGTGAAACAGGAGATCATCAGTCAGCCAGCGAACGGGCGATTTTGAGTTGGGGGTTGTAGACTCAGCCGGAAACCTCAGGGGGGCTAGATGGCCACCCCCCGATTCGGGTCGTTGTGGTAGGGGGTAGCTAGCAGACAAGGTGATGTGCGGAGGCAGGGGAACAGAATAGCGTCAGCCTGAACAGAACCTGTTTCGTAAGCCACGGGAGCAGGCCCAGCCGAGACGATCCCTGCTTCTGCGGGCTAGCTGAAGCACTGGAGCATGGGTTGAAATACGAACCAAGTCCCCACGGGATCATTTCAAGAGCCTTAAGGAGTGGTGATAGCAAAACTTGAAACTGGGTCAGAGCAGGCAGCCGAACCTAGCACTTGACGAAATGAACATGACTTAATGACAGTTATACCGTATTAAGGCAGATGACAGCACAGAGATGAACCATAAACAAGGGGCATAAGCAAGGGGGAGGCTATTTTTTCTGCTGAAGGGAAACTGATTCATGCCGTCATCGCTCACACTGAAAGAGACCTAGATGCAATTAATAGCTGACTGTGAATTCACCTCTCTCTGCCCAGGCTGATTTGGCTGCTTTCCGGCAGCAGTTCCCGGCGCTGCTCAACAAGACTTATTTCAACTACGGCGGGCAGGGACCGATGCCTCGCTCCGCAATTGAAGCTATTTTGCAGGCCCATGAGCAAACTCAGCAGGAGGGGCCGTTTTCAGGCCATGTGAATCAGCAGATTGGAGCTGCCGGGAGAGCGATGCGGCTAACGATGGCGCAGGAATTGGGGGCTCCGGTAGAAGCGATGGCCCTGACTGAAGACGTCACGGTGGGCTGCAATATTCCCCTGTGGGGGGTGTCTTGGCAGGCGGGCGACCATATTTTGATGACCGACTGTGAGCATCCGGGGATCGTGGCAGCGGTGCAGGAGATTTGCCGCCGTTTTGGGGTGACGGCTAGCACCTGCCCGATTCTCGATACGCTCAATGAAGGGGATCCGGTGGCGGTGATAGCTCAGCACCTGCGGCCTGAGACTCGAATGCTGGTGGTCAGCCACATTCTCTGGAATACGGGGCAGGTGCTGCCGCTGAAAGCGATCGCACAGCTTTGCCACAATCGGCCTCGTCCCGTGCTGGTGCATGTGGATGCGGCTCAGTCGGTGGGCTCGCTGCCGCTGGATCTGCCGGATTTAGAGATCGACTTTTATGCCTTTACCGGCCACAAGTGGTGGTGCGGACCAGCCGGGTTGGGCGGGCTGTATGTGCGGCCCGATGTGCTGGAGCAGATTCATCCCACCTACATCGGCTGGCGCGGCATTACCACCGATGCCAGCGCCAATCCCACTGGCTGGCAGCCCAGTGCCCAGCGCTATGAGGTGGCGACATCGGACTTTGCGCTGATGGCGGGGCTAGAGGCTGCGATCGCAACCCACCGCACCTGGGGCACTGCCGAGCAGCGCTACCAGCGAATCTGTCAGCTCAGCCGCTATCTCTGGCAGCGCTTGGGAGAACTGCCGGGCATTCAGTGTCTGCGTTCGGCTCCACCAGAATCCGGCCTGATCTCTTTTTATGTGCTGGAACAGGGAATGCCTTCGGCTGAGCGGCATCGGCAATTGGTCAAAGACTTAGAAGAGCGGGGCTTTTTGCTGCGGGTGCTGCTGTCGCCCCACTGTGTGCGGGCCTGCGTGCATTACCTAACGCTGGAGTCGGAGATCGATGCGCTAATTGCAGAGATAGCCTCGCTGCTGTGAGGCGAGATCAGACGGGGTCTTCAGGTGCGGCTGGGCGGGAGCTTTGGTAGGTTTTCAGGGCAAAGCGGATGCCGACGACCAGCAGCCCAGAGACAACGACTAGAACAACGAGCGGTAGGGCCAGGGCCAGCAGCGACAGCAGCAGGGCTCCGAGGATTTCTGTGATCGCAATCAAAAAGTTCGCCAGCCCGCCTGTCGTTGCCGTTGAGATCAGCCGCGTGAAGCCGCTTAGGCCCCTTACCGTAGCAGCGGTGCCGCCGCCTGCAATGATGGCTAGGCTCCACTGGGCAAAGGGGTCAAGCTGATTGGTGGCCAGGGCCATCAGCAGCGTTCCGGCGATGGCGGCCAGCGGCAGCGCCACGGTTTCGGCCAGCGCGTCTAGCCAGGGAATAAAGTAAATCAGCATCTCAACGACCAGGGCCACCAGCAGGCCCAGAAAGGCGGGATAGGTGCCCAGCCAGTTCAGATTGTCTGCCAGCGGCACGTGACCAAACAGGGCCACCGCACTCAGCACCCAAAACGGTGCGACGATGCGAAAGCCTGCCGCCGCCCCCAGCCCCAGGCCAATGCCGATGCTCTCAAGCAGGTCCATAGGAAAATTGAAAAGCAATAGTTAGACCCTAGCTTTCCTGGCGCTGACCCGCATGGGCAATTGGTCTGAATAAACGCTAACCCTACCAGGGCAGGCGGCTACCGTCCCAGGAGAAGAACTCGCCGCTATCGGCAGGCTCTAGCTGCTCAATCACCGCCATTAGCTGAGCGACGGTGCGCTCTACCGGAAACAGCTTTTCGGGGGGCACGCCGCGCTGAAAGGGTTGGGAGAGTTGGGTGTCGGTGGTGCCGGGGTGGAGCAGGGCCAGAATGGTTTTGGGGCTCTTGCGGCTGTACTCAACGGCAGCGGTGCGAAACAGCATATTCAGGGCGGCTTTTGAGGCCCGGTAGCCATACCAACCGCCCAGCTGGTTGTCGCCAATGCTGCCGATCTTGGCCGAGATTGCAGCGAGAACGCTGGGCTGCGAATGCTTCAGCAGCGGCAGGCAGTGCTTGGCCAGCAGCGCCGCGCCAATGCTGTTGACCTGGAAATAGCGCAGCAGCTGGTCGGCGTTGAGCTGGCGCAGGCTCTTTTCGGGCTGAAGGTCGCCCTCGTGGAGCAGACCGACGCAGGAGAGCACCAGATGGAGCTGGGGCGTGGTGGGTTGCAGGGTTGCGATCGCACCCTCAATCTGCCCCTCATCCGTCAGGTCCAGCGGCACACACTGCAGCCGTGGATGCTCTTTTTGCAGCGCAAACAGGGCGTCAGCCCGCTCAGGGTTGCGGTAGGTGGCGTAGATACGCGAGTAGCGCTGATCAGACAGCAGCTGCCGGACAAAACCCAAGCCAATTCCCTGGCTGGCTCCCACGATCAGGGCGTTAGCGGCTTGTAACGTGTCTCCAAAGGACATAGCAGGGTGAACAGTAAAGGCTACTTGTAGCATGAAGCCTTTTACTGCGCTTGGCAGAGAACTAAAGTGAGCTGGAGTTTAAACTCTCTGCTTCTTCTGCGGTCTGCGGCAGGTGCAGCCCACACTCCTGTTTTAGCCCGTTGAAGCGGGTATTGCGCTCGTCGCTGTCGGCGGCAGTCAAGGGTCGGCTCGAGTGCCAATCGCCTACGGTCACATAGCCGTGATCAAAGAGCGGATGGTAAGGCAGATCGTGGGTGACTAAATAGTCGTATATGTCCTTAGAACTCCAGCGCAGAATTGGTAGAAGCTTGTAGCGTCCGCCCTGCAGGCCAATGGGCTGTAGCGTTTTGCGGTGGTCGGTTTGGTTCGCTCTCAACCCCGCTAGCCAGGCCGTTGCGCCCAAGTCTCTCAGGGCTCGCTGCATCGGCTCAACCTTGCGAACCTGGTCATAGCGGTTCAGCGAGTCAACATCGGGCTGCTCCCAAAGCCGCCCGTAGAGGGCTTCCATGCGGGCCGGACTGAGGGGCGACTGGTAAACCTGCAGGTTAAGATTCAGGCGGGTAGTTAATTCCTCAGCAAAGCGGTATGTCTCCGCTGGTAGATAGCCCGTATCTATCCAGATTACGGGAATGCTGGGGATCACCTGGGTCACCAGATGAAGCATCAGGGCCGACTGAATGCCAAAGCTGGTGCTCATCACCAGGCCATCGCCAAAGGTTTCAGCGCCCCACTGCACCAGCTTGGCGGCGTCAGCATTGCTAAAGGTTTGATTGAGCGCATCTAGATCCAGCGCTAGCGAGTCTAGATGCGAGGTGTGCTGCAGCATCGCCTCGGTCATGAGGCACTCCTAATCTAAAACACAAGATTTCGCCAGCAAAGTTTAGCTTTGCCGGGAAAAACCACTACTGCATCATAATCGAAATTGCCCACGCATCTGCTCCTGTAGCTGAGGGCCAATATTTTAGGTGCTCAGATTCTCGCCTGAGATAGATTGTCCACACTGCTGGTTTTGTTACTTTATTTTGAGGCTTTATAATCCTTGTAAGCTTCAGTCTCGCTTTATAAGGCCCAAAATTAGTGATTTTTCCAAGCTATTACACCATCAGTTAAACGCGGAGCTTTAACGTATGCACGTTGCAGTTTGGCCTGGAGACGTTTATCCGCTAGGGGCCCACTGGGATCAAAAAGGTACTAACTTTGCGCTCTTCTCTGAACATGCAACGGCTGTAGATCTCTGTCTTTTTGATAAAGACGGAGAGGAAACACGAGTGCCGTTGACGGAAGTGAGCAACTTCGTCTGGCACGGCTACCTGCCTGGCATTGGGCCGGGGCAGCAGTACGGCTACCGGGTACATGGACCTTACGCACCTCATGAAGGCCATCGCTTTAACCCCAGCAAGCTGCTGATTGACCCCTACGCCAAAGCGATCTCAGGGGAAGTCGGCAACGGCCCCGAGCTGTTTGGCTACGACTGGGAGAGCCCCGACGAAGACCTCTCCTACTCGGATCTAGACAGCGCCAAGCTCATGCCCAAGTCAGTGGTTGTTGACGAAGCCTTCGACTGGGAAGGCGACGAACTGCTGCGAACGCGCTGGCACGATACCGTCATTTACGAGGTCCACGTCAAAGGCTTTACCAAGCAGCACCCCGACATTCCGGAGGAGCTGCGGGGCACCTATGCCGGATTAGCGCACCCGGTTGCGATTGAGCACCTGCAGCGTCTGGGCATTACCGCCGTTGAGCTGATGCCGATTCACCACTTTTTGTCGGTGCCGGGGCACCTGGACGGCAAAGGCCTGCGAAACTACTGGGGCTACGACTCGATTAACTACCTAGCCCCCTTCTCTGGCTACAGCTCCAGCGGCATCTTAGGGGAGCAGGTGACCGAGTTTAAGGAGATGGTCAAAGCCCTGCATAAGGCAGGCATTGAAGTCATCCTTGACGTGGTCTATAACCACACCGGGGAGGGCAACCACATGGGGCCAACTCTGTCCCTGCGCGGTGTCGATAACGTCAGTTACTACCGCCTGGTAGAGGGCGATGCCCGCTACTACATGGACTTCACGGGCTGCGGCAACTCCCTGCACATGCGTAGCCCCCAGGTGCTGAAGCTGATTATGGACAGCCTGCGCTACTGGGTGCTAGAAATGCACGTCGATGGCTTCCGATTTGATTTAGCGTCCGCCCTAGCCAGAGAGTTGTATGAAGTCAATAGCTTGGCCGCCTT
>JACVRP010000642.1 GCA_014534385.1 Cyanobacteria bacterium Co-bin13 | reverse complement strand
AGCGACGTATAGGAGTTAAGGCAGGTGTGAGGCCCCCCAAAGGCTGGGCTTTGACCGCCGCCGCCATTTCCCGCTAGGTAGCGCCGGTTGACCATTCCAAACTTTTCTCCCTGAACACACCCCCTGGCGTCGCCCATCGTTGATACCAGGGGTTTACCGTGCAGGTTAATTAAACTAGGCTAACAGACGCTGAAGAAAGCGACGGTTGAATTTCGTGACCTAGCGAACTAGCTTAGACTAATCAGCATTTAAAGCAGAAAGATGAGCGCACCATAAAGCTTTGAGCAGCACCTCTATCTGAAGATAGATTCTTAGAAAAGTGGGGCATCCTATCTGAGCGCTCGCTTAGAAGGAATGCTTGTGCTGCCTTTCAAGTTCTTTGTACTGTTTCTACTCACCTTAGTTCTCAGCTTCGCAGGCGGGCCAATCCGGGGAGACCTGCTACAGACCACTGAACCACCAAGTCTTGAGTTCAGTAGCGAAAGTCTGACTTTGAGGGCAGAGGCTGCTCCCTTTGCCCCAACGGCTTCAGAACAGGAGAAACAGCTTCAGAGTCGGCTCCAAAGTAGGCAGACTCAACCGCCAGCAGCTCCGACCATCAATATCAGCCACCGCTACTACCCGATTAGCGGCAGCAGTGCCGCCCAACTGCGGAGACAGATGACACAGCAAGGTCCCTTTGAACCTTCGGAAGGCCGGCGCTATGACGCTAGAACTGAATGGCTGGTGCAGTGGTCATACCGCTATAACAGAGCCAGCAATCGGTGTAGCGTTGACTCGCTGGCAACTAAAGTGGATGTGACTATCACCTATCCGCAGTGGACGCCTTCTTCAGCGGCACCGCGATCGCTCGTTTCAGAATGGCAGCGGTACATGACTGCACTGCAAAACCATGAGGACGGGCATAAAGACAACGGCATTGCGGCAGGCAGAGACATCTTATACGCCTTGAAGCAGCTGCCTGCCTACCCGTCTTGTCAGGCCCTTGACAACGCCGCCAACGTTGCCAGCCAGACCATCATTAGGCGCTACAACCAGAGAGATTTAGACTACGACCACACAACCAATCATGGGTCCAGCCAGGGGGCTGTTTTTCCTGCCTATTCTATGGCTTCACAATGACCTGTCTGCCCAAGTTCACCTGGTCATACAGTTCCCCAATATCCTCGTCATACATGCGAATGCAGCCGTGGGAAATAGCCTGGCCCACCGTCTGCCGGTCAGAAGGAGGCGTGCCGTGGAATCCAATCCAGTCCTCTCCATCACGCCAGAAGCCAATCCAGTAGGAGCCCAAGGGATTTTCAGGGTGGCCTGGCGGAAACGCTTCATTGGTAAAAGGGTGAATCCAGACCGGGTTGCGCCGCATCTGCATAACCCTAAACTGACCTTCAGGGGTTTCCCAGCCCTGCCGACCGACACCAATGGGGTAGCTTCTTACCCTGGCGTTGTTCTGGTATAGGGTAACTGTGCGACGGCTCAGCTCGATTTCTAACCGGTTGGGTTCTAACGTTGGGTTAATAGCGGCACTAGAAGAGGCTGCCCTTGCTGCTGCAATTTGGGGAGGCGTGACTGGCTGTGAAATCACCGGGGTCCGAGGAGTGAGATACAGCCATAGGACCCAAGCCAAACTGGCAAACGGAAGCAACTTGAGTATCTGATACGCCATAGTTCTGATACGCCAGCATGTAATCCTGATTCAAAGGCCAGTTGGTGCGGGCGTAAGATCCCGCCCGCACCAATACTGCTTACCAAAAGGCCCGAACGCCCTCTGCGCCACCAGCACCAGCGCCGGTACCAGTACCTGTCGTGCCATTGTCGAAGCCCTCTGCGCCACCGGCTCCTAAGCCAGTACCGGTGCCCGTCGTGCCGTCTTGAACACCAGTTCCAGTACCGGGAGTCGTCGTACCTACACCCGGTGTCGTGACTGCGCCACCAGCCCCAGTACCCACGCCAGTACCCGTGGTTCCAGGAGTCGTCGTGCCAGTGCCGCCTGCGCCAGTGCCTACGCCAGTGCCTGTCGTGCCGGTGCCGCCTACGCCAGTACCCACGCCGGTACCCGTGGTTCCAGCAGACGTCGAGCCGGTGCCGCCTCCGCCAGAGCCTAAGCCGGTTCCTTGGCCGCGGAAACCACCAGACCCGGAACCAACCCCGGT
>JACVRP010000383.1 GCA_014534385.1 Cyanobacteria bacterium Co-bin13 | reverse complement strand
AGGCAGATCTAGCTGCTCGGCCACCTGCTGAAACAGCGGCTCAAACTGCTTGCGGTTCTCGTTGGGCGTTGGGAAATAAGGTCCTACCCCAAACTTGAGCTGCGTCAGCTGCACTGTTTCTGGGGCATCGGCATCGGGCTGTGAGGACTGGGGCGTACAGGCTACCACTACGACCAGCGCCAGCAGCCCCACTAGAAATGCTCCCAGCCAGCCTTTTGTACGAAGTTTAACCATGCAATTTCCTTGTTTGTAAGACAGCGACGCGGGTCTGATCAGCCAAAACGTGTAGCCGAGGGACACAAAAGAACGACACAGCCGGGTCTGGCTGTGTCACGTTCTGCTCCCGCACCCAGAAAAATGAATTTTCCTTCATATAAAAGACTATCCCTCTGTCTCCGTCAATCAAGCGCTGCAGGAAAAAGGCTATGGGGCACCGAGTGAGCTTGAATGAGAATCCAATTAGAAAAATGGAGCCGCAGAAGGAGATTGCCCCGATTCTGGCCATTGCGACCCAGGCCAGCTCCGCGCCATAGTGGGGCCATCTGCTCGAGTAACGCTGCTAGGAGAACCTGTATGTACGTTTTGATTGGAGGAGCCGGAATGATGGGCCTGAACCTGGCCGAAACCCTACTCCAAACAGGCCACACCGTAGCGCTGATCGACACCGACCCCGCAGCCTGTCAGCACGCCCGCGAAAAGATTGGAGTTATGGCCTTTGAAGGCAGCGCCGTCAGCACCACCGTACTGATGGAGGCAGGCATTCGTAAAGCTGAAGCCGTCATTGCAGCCCTGCGCGACGATGCCCTGAACCTGGCCCTGGTGACGCTGGCCAAACACTACGGCGTGCCCCAGACCGTGGTGCGCATGAGCGATCGCGACTTTGCCGAACCCTATCAACTCGCTGGGGCCACCCACATCATCAGCACCACCGACCTGGCCATTACCCGCATTCTCAACGCCATCGAGTACCCTCAGGTCGATGCCATGATGCACTTTGAGCAAGACCAAATAGAAGTTTTGAAGCTGACAATTCCCAAAGGATGCTACCTCGTTGGATATACCCTGGCAGAAGTCGCCCGCGACCCCCGCTTCCCCGCAGGCTCCCTGATTATCGGCTACCAGGCCCACCCCCACGAAGACCTGATCATCCCCAATGGCAGCACGGTGCTAGAGCACGGCTCAACGATTTTGGCGGTGACGAAACCGCAGCTGGTGAGGCAGATGATCGATTTTCTCGGAATGTGTCGGTAAGGCAGGAGGCAGGAGGGACGCGGGGACGCGGGGACACGGGGACACGGGGACACGGAGAAGGACGCGGAGAGAGACACTCTCGTTCCTATGCAGAGCAAGGGTACCCGCAATCTTTCCCCCCTCCCCGCGTCCTTCCTCCTGCCCTCTGCCTTCACTCATCCTTCAACCCCATCAGCTTCTCATTCAGCTTCTGCACATACGACTCAACCAAATCATCGGGCAGCAGTCCTTTGCGAACGGCGTTGCGAACGGCTCCTTTTTCGGCTAGGAAAAGGCGGCGGCGCAGGCTGTCTACGTAGCTTTGTTCGACCGGGTTATAGGCGGAGTTGGTGCGCTGGTTGTAGAGGTCGCGCAGTTCTCGTTCGGAGATGGCAATGCGGGCCTGGTAGGCGGCAAACAGCTCCTCATAGAGAGATTTGGGCAGGCTGCCTGCTTCTAGCAAGCTGTTGAGTTCTTGCTGCGCAGCTTTAGCTGAAATCAGGTTGAGCTGGAGGCTTTCAATGTGCTGCTGCAGGGGAGAAACGGGGGACAGGTTGAGCTGTTTGACCAGGCGGGGAAGGGTGAGCCCCTGCCCCACCAGCGACAGCAAGACAGCGCCATAGACTAGGGCGATCACATCAGAGCGACCGGGCAGGGTTAGCGGTAGGCCCACGGCCAGCGCCATTGACAGTGACCCTTTGACATTGCCCAAGATCAGGACGTGCTGCCAGCGCAGGGGAATGGGACGATCGAAAAAATTCAGCAGGGCCACCAGCGGATAGATTGAGCAAATGCGCCCGATCTGATAAGCCAATATGGCAAACAGAGCCATGGGTAGGGTGGTCCACAGCACGCCTAGATTGACCTCGATCCCCACCAGCAAAAAGATAAAGGTGTTGACCCCAAACCCGGCGTAGTCCCAGAAGTTGAGCAGGGTGACTCGGGTTGAGGCGGAGGTGCGGCTAAAGCCCAGGTTGCCGATCACCAGGCCGGTGACGACGACTGCGATCGCACCCGACACCCCCAGCGCCTGCCCCACCTGAAACGTTCCCAGCGACACGGCCACGGTCAGCAGCAGATCGCTCAGAGCATCGTCGAGCTGGGAGAACAGGCCCACGCACAGGTAGCCCAGGCCCAGGCCCACCAGCCCGCCGCCGACAAAGGCCACCAGCAGCTGGGAGACCCCTGCTGTCAAAGTCACGGTTCCCTGAACGTGGAGGGTGGCGATCAGGCTTAGCAGCACTAGGGCAATGCCGTCATTGAACAGGCTTTCGCCTTCAACAATGGTGGCTAGCCGCCCCGGCACCGGCACCTCGCGAAAGGCGGCAATCACCGAGACGGTGTCGGTAATGGTCAAAATTACCCCCGTTGCCGCAGCGGTAATCCAGGCCATCCCCAGCCCCATCTGCAGCAGTGCGGCGGTAATGGTGGCCGCCAGCAGCACCCCCGGTCCAGCCAGCAAGGCAATCGGTTTGACGGTGCTGCGTAACCGGCTGAACTCTGTGTTGATCGCTGCCTCAAAGATCAAAATCGGCAGAAACAGGTTCAAGATCAGGTCTGGGTTCAGCCCAATTGACCCCGGAAGGGACTGCCTGGTAATGGCCAACCCAGCCACCACCAGGCCAACCACATAGGGGATACGCAGCCACCGCGTCACCAGGGCCACCCCCGTTGCCACCAGCAGCAGAATAATCAGGGTGTTGACCAGCCCCGTAAATTCGGTAGGCACCGCGGCCAGGCCGCTGCCCAAGTCGGGTGCCTGGCTGGTTAAAAGGAAAAGACTGCTCACAAGACGTTCCAACCAGTGTCGCTACAGATTCCCTTCAATCCTACGGGAGCGGCCGCGTCCCTGTAGTTTGCCAGAGTGCGATCGCATATCTTCGCTCGCCCGGTTCGCCGTAGGATAGAAACACCTCTCCAGAGAATAAAACGGTATGGACAAAGCAGCACGGCTGATTCGCATGGCAGAAGATGAGCTTACCGAGTACAGCACAGAGGCTCGCAAGATCGAAAAGCTGCGGCGCAAGTTTAGCTTTGCGGTGCCCTACCCAGAGCAGGTGACGGTGCGATCGCAGGTCGAAGCTGCCATGCCCCAAAACTTTTTAGCCAAGCTAGTAGAAGAAAACCGCCAAACCGTGGCGCTGCCCTTCTGGGGAATTGGCGGCCTGGGGCTGCTGCTGGGCATCTCCTGGAAGCAGCCGTTTGACCTAATCGCCACTGGAGTCGGTTTCTACGTCGCCTTCCAGATCCAAAAGTGGGGCTGGGAGCTAGAGGCCAAGCGCCTGGTGCTAAAGACACTCGATGAGATTGAGGCCAGCGTCCAAGCGGATAGGGCCGAGGCTAAGGTAGAGTAATCGGGCAAAACCCTGACTCAGCCCGGCTGCAGACTCGCCCTGATCGAAAGAGGCCATGAGCGAAACTCCAGACTTTGCCAGACTATGGAACCCCGGTATTGCGGGGCTGGAGCTCTTCAGTGCGCGGTTGTTTCGCCTTAGCTTTGACAAGCACTTCCACGAGGGCTATACCATTGGCCTAAATGAAAGTGGGCTGGGGGGCTTTACGTATCGGGGAGCGGCTCACCAGGCCTATCCCACGAGCTTTAACCTGATCAATCCGGGCGAAGTGCACACGGGATATGTGGGCTCAGAGAGCGGCTGGACGTTTCGCAACCTCTATATCAGCCTGCCTTTGCTGGAACGAATGCTGGTT
>JACVRP010000603.1 GCA_014534385.1 Cyanobacteria bacterium Co-bin13 | reverse complement strand
TGCCGATGGGCTCTAGGCGATGGAAGATTTCGGGAGCAGCCACCACATAGCCGTAGCCAGCCAACCGATCTGCCAACAGCGTAATGGGCCGACCCAGCTGATAGATGTCGGAATAGAACAGAATGCCGGGGTATTGACCAGCAGGTTCGGGAGCGGCCACGTACACCCGCATTAGGCTGTCATCAACCGTTAATCCAATGTTTTGCCGCTTAACCTGCACAGGCTTAACTCCCCATGGGCTTTCCTCGGATTATAGAAGGGGCGCATCTAACCGACTGTTAGCCATCCGACAGAGCGGGGCTCCATCGCTCTAACAGCAGGGGTTTTAAGCCTGCCAACACCGTAAACTGGCTGAATCACGCACTTAAGGGCACTGACCATGAAACGGCTTGAGGGCAAAATTGCGCTGGTGACAGGAGCCACTCGGGGTCTGGGCAAAGGTATTGCCATTGGCCTAGGCGAGGCTGGGGCAACGGTCTACATCACAGGCCGCACGCTGACCCCTACGGATTCGGTCGAGGGTTCCCTAGAAGCAACCCGCTCCGCCGTTGAGCAGGCCGGGGGCGTGTGTATTCCGGTGCAGGTAGATCATGGGGATGATGAGCAGGTGCGATCGCTCTTTGAGCGCATTCAAGCAGAGCAGTTGGGACGGCTCGACCTGCTGGTAAACAATGCCTACGCCGGGGTGTCTGCCCTCAAGGCCGCCTACGGCAAACCCTTTTGGGAATCTGAGCCCAGCTTTTGGGATGCTAGCAACAACGTGGGCCTGCGCAGCCACTATGTGGCCAGCGTCTATGCCGCCCGCCTGATGGTGCCGCGTCAGCAGGGATTGATCTGCACGCTCTCTTCCTGGGGCGGACTGTCCTACATATTTGGGGTGCCCTATGGCGCGGGAAAGGCGGCTTGCGATCGCATGGCAGCAGACATGGCGGTTGAGCTGAAGCAGCATGGCGTAGCCTCTCTCTCCCTCTGGCCCGGCATCGTCGGCACCGAACTGATGACCCAGTTTGCGGCTGAGATGGATGCCGTAGCAGGCGATCCTCAGGCCGCTTCAATTCAAGCCGGCTACAACTGGGAAACGCCGCTCCTGACGGGTAGAGTCATTGCGGCCCTAGCCAACGACAGCAACCTCCTGCGCCGCACCGGCCAGGTGCAAATTGTGGCAGAACTGGCCCGAGAATTTGGCATCGTCGATGAAAACGGCAACCGTCCTGCTTCCCTGCGCTCTCTACGGTTTGTGCTGCCCTTTGCCGTACCGGCTCTGAGACAGCATCCGGAGTGGGTGCCAGATCTAGAGGTGCCGTGGCCACTCTTGCTGCTGGGGGCTTTGGGCTCTCCTAAGGCTTAGTAGAGCCAGTCAACTTCTAGCCTCTGCTGAGCTTGACCGTAGGACACTTAAGCTAGCTGACCATACAAAAGTCCCAAGCCTCTGTCGCTGATTTAGGCTCAGAGCAAAGGGAAGCTCTAATTCAACGAATTCAAGATTTAAGGAGTAGAACCAGCGGCTAGCACGGGCGGCGGGAGAGCTGTCGGCTGCGATCGCAAATTTTCTATAGCGATAACCACTGGATTTAGGGCGGGATGCAGGGGTAGAACTCCTGACTGGGGGCTTTGCCCGCACACACCCAAAAATTGAACGTCCTAAGTAATGTGGTGCCAGCTATATGTCACGTTCCAGTATTCCAAAGCAGGTATTTATGCCTTTTCTCAAGGGGCGAGTCTTTAGAAAAATCTGTTGCAGCAGCGCAGTGTTGGGCATGGCAGTCGGACTGGTTCAACTGTCTGCGCTAGCTCGGCAGACAGACAGCCCTCCTGCAGACAATATCTACCACGAAACCGAAAATTTGCCAGACGATGCCGATATCTTTCCTCGCATGGGAAAGATTGAGGGCGCTGCCGGAGAGCGAACCAACTG
>JACVRP010000414.1 GCA_014534385.1 Cyanobacteria bacterium Co-bin13 | reverse complement strand
CCACTATTGAGTTGACCCATAGGCACAGAAGATGACCCGAAGGGGCGCACTTTTAATTACAAGAGGCCATTCTACCGAATTATTCCAGGGTGTGTCTGCTCCGTGGGATCACGGAGATGCTAGGCGATCTCGGTAACCGTAGGGGCATTTTGTTCCCATTCTTGTTTCCATAACTATTCCCACAGGCTCCGGCAAATCTACGTCTAGGGCTGGTTTTGACAACTCCGACGACTGCTTAAAATCTCCCTGTCAGCCCCCTGTCACTTGGATCAGCTGATCAGGCTGCTGCGGATCGACATCATAGGCCGCTCCAAATCCCACCACGAACCGGCCTGCATAGGGCGTTAGCTGGAAAATTCGAAAATCTCCGAGCTGCCGAAACATCTGAATGATATTGCCAAAGCGGGTCTCAAAGCGGCTGACGACCCGATCCCAGGTGAGCGTTTCGCGCTCTAGCAGCTGAGCTGTGCAGTCATAGGTGAGCCGATTGCGGGCAAAGATTTGCTGGGTTTCACTCTCATCATCGATCAGCAGCACGCTGGCTCTGCCGCTGCGCTCAAGGTTCTCCGTGTGGGCTGAGAGACCACTGATGTAGATATAGAGGCGGTGATCTTCATCCATGACAAAGGGAGCATAGCTGGCGTGGGGCATACCATCGGCCATCACTGTACTCATCATCAGGCTCTGGCGTCGGGCCGGAAAAGCCTGGTAGGCCGCAAGGACTTCTTGGAACTGGGGCATGGGCGCGATCAGCAGAATTGCGGGTATGTTAAGGGTACGAACGCCCAAACTGTAGAGTTCGGGTAAAGTAGCCTAAAGACCCTATCAACTTACCCCAGTCCATGTCCTCCGTGTCTAGCCCCGATCCTTCGGCAACGGCCGCAACTTCTCTGCTCTCGGACCCGGACTGGCAGCGGCTAAATTTGGGGCAGGTGGTGCTGCTGGGGGAAAAAGGTCAGTATGCGGTGATGGGGTTGGCCAAGGTGAGTGCTGCGATCGCATGGTCTGTCCTCACCGACTACAGCAGTTTCGACCGCTTTGTCCCCACTATTGCCGCGAGCCGCATCGTCGAAACCGACGGGGCTCGCAGCGTAGTCGAACAGATCGACCGCCGCCGCATTTTGCTCTCCACGGTAGAAACCACTATCCTGACTGAGAATATCGAGATGGATCAGCAGCAGATCAGTTTTCGGCTGCTAGAAGGCAATCTCAAATATATGTACGGACACTGGCGGATAGAGTCGATAGACTGGAACCTACCCTACCCCGAAGCCGTTTTGATCTCCCAGCAGGTCAAAGCAGAAGCCGACCTTGGCCCCTTCAAAAAAATGTTCTACAAGCTGTTTGAAGCCAGCCTGATAGAAACAATGGAGGCCATCCGCGATGAAATGGAGCGGCGCGGCAGCTAGGGGCCAGCGATCGAGGCCCAGAAAAAACTATGTGTGGACGCTTCACCCAAAGCCAAACCGGCGAATCGGTGGCTCAGGCTTTTCAGCTTAAGGCTACCCCCAATATTCAGCCGCGCTATAACATTGCCCCCACCCAGCCCGTCTCAGCAATTTTAACCACCCCAGAAAAACCAGAGCCTCGCCACGAACTGCTGCGCTGGGGCCTCATTCCCAGCTGGGCCAAAGACCCCAGTATCGGCAGTCGGATGATCAATGCCCGCGCTGAAACCGTTGCTGAAAAACCCTCCTTTCGCGCTGCCTTTAAGCGGCGGCGCTGCCTGATTGTGGCCGACGGCTTTTATGAGTGGAAGAGTGACCCCAACTCTAAGGCCAAGCAGCCCTACTACTTTCACCTTAAGGAACACGCCCCCTTTGCCTTTGCTGGTCTCTGGGAGCAGTGGACCGACCCCCAAAGCGGCAGCGAGCTAGACACCTGCACCATTTTGACTACGGCGGCTAACGCGGTGCTGGAGCCGGTTCATGACCGCATGCCCGTCATTTTGGAGCCTGAGCAGTACGAAGCCTGGCTAGACCCCGACTTCTACAACGCCCAGGCGCTCCAGGCAATGCTCGATCCCTATGATCCAAACGCGATGGATAGCTACCCCGTCAGTAAGGCGGTGAACAGCCCCCGAAATGATGCGGCTGAGTGTTTGGAGCGGTTGGAGGGGTGAGGGGGGTCAGATCTCAGATCCCCGGGTTCTTTTGAAGGAACCGTGGATCCATAGCTCTAGCAAAGAACCGGGGATCTAAGGAACCGTGGATCTGTAGCTCTAGCAAAGAACCCAGGGAGCTTGCGTGGGGTGTTAAACCATCTGCTGTTTAATCGCCACAAGGCGTAGGCGGCGGTAGTCGGCTATCCACTGGCCGTTCTGGTACATGGAGGGTCGTAGCCAGTCCTCTGCTGCCTGGATGACGGTGGCCTGCTGGTCCATGGTCAGGTCACCGAGGAAGCGTCCGGCGAACATGAAGATCCAGTTGGCTAGGCCTTTTTCACCTTCTAGGGGGGTGGGGCGGTCGAATAGGGTGGCAAAGCTCACTTCAAATCCCTGCTGCTCCAGCAGCGTGGCGTGTTCGCCTACGCTGGGAAAGTACCAGGGGGCGGCTGTGGTTTGGCCGTAGCCAAGATTGGAGCGAACAATGTGAATCGCATCCAGGATGGACTGAATGCAGCCTTTGCCACCGAACTCGGCTACGAACCGTCCGCCTGGCTTGAGGGCCTGCCAGATGCGCTCGGCGACCCAGTCTTGCTCCTGAATCCAGTGCAGCACCGCATTGGAGAAGACGGCATCGACCGGATCGGGCATGACAAAGTAGCGGGCATCGCCTACCTGAAACTGGATATCGGGGAAGTTTTGCTGGGCCTGGGCAATCATGTCGGCGTCGGCGTCGATGCCTAGGGTGGTGGCTCCGCGTTTTGCGATCGCACCCGTCAACTGCCCTGTGCCACAGCCCAAGTCTAAAATCCGTTCGCCGCTCTTCGGCGACAGCAGATCCAGCAGCGATTCTCCATACTGCCAGACAAAACTGTGGCTGCTTTGATAAAGGTCTGTGTTCCAGGCTTGATTGAGAGAATTTTCCATATATCTAAGTTGGCCACGTCTACGTTGACCGAGCAGTAGGCAGATTGAGCGCGGAGGTGGGCAGCAAAGGGCTACAACGCCTGCCCGCTTCCTCCTATTGTGCCTAAGTGTCTGGGGTAGGGTGGGGACCTGCGTAGCGAAGAATGTGCAGAGGCAGCCGTAGCCAGCGGGAAACCTGGTGAGAGAGGCGAAATTTTCTTTGCAGAGCGGGCGGCATAGCCTCCCAGGTAGCAGGCTCAAAACCCTGGCGGCGATAAAAGTGGGCCAACCGCTCGCCCAGGCACTCCACGTAGAGCGGACCACTTGCCTGCCGAATTAGATGAGTGCTCAGCAGCATACCCAGCCCCTGCCCCTGCCACCGGGGCGCGACCACCAGGCTACCCAACTCTTGGCCCCCCTCAAACTGGCGCAGCTGGCCGCAGGCGATCATCTCCTGACCGCATTCAATCAGCCAAAACTGCTGCCAGCGCAGCTGAGTCGGGTCTAACCGGGCCTGCAGCACCCGCCAGCGGATTGCCCAGCTATCTGCAGCCCTGGCTTTTCT
>JACVRP010000519.1 GCA_014534385.1 Cyanobacteria bacterium Co-bin13 | reverse complement strand
ATTACCTGGGTGCCCAGAAAATCGGAGCGAAGACGATACTTGTCGAGGGTCATGTCAGAGTCCATCTCGCGGGTCGAGAAAGTTTAGCTTATACACCTATTAGATGTCCATCTTAACCAGAATAGAGCAAATTAACAGACCAGGTTTCCGAACCCCGCTAGGGGAAGAGTTCTGCTCCATTTTGGACATCTGCCCTAAACTTCAGCTGTTGGCCTGGGGTCAGGTCAGGCAGCCGGAGTCAGCGGTTACACCGTAGCAGCACTCTTAGATTGGAGATCGATGCCCAGAACCTGGGTGTAGGCACCACGGGCTTGGGTAACGCCAATGGTACGCTGCGACGACTCAATCATTGGGCGGCGCAGGCTCACCACAATGAACTGGGCCTGTTTTGCCTGGTGCTTGATCATGCGAGACAGGCGCTCGACGTTGGCCCCATCTAGGAACATATCGACCTCGTCGAAGGCGTAGAACGGCGAGGGTCGGTAGCGCTGCAGCGCGAAGATAAAGCTCAGAGCCGTCAGGGACTTTTCGCCCCCTGACATAGAGGCCAACCGGCGCACGGGCTTGCCCTTGGGATGGGCCACCAGATTGAGCCCGCCGTTGAAAGGATCCTGGGGGTCGTCGAGCTGGAGGTGCCCATCGCCGTCGGAGAGTTCGGCAAAGATGGCCTCGAAGTTTTTGTTGACCGCATCAAAGGCTTCCTGAAAAGCCTGCCGCCGCAGGGTCGTAAAGTTTTCGACCCGCAGCAACAGTTCGGTGCGCTCTTCTTCTAGAGTGCCAAGCTTCTGGCTCAGGTCTTCTAGGCGCTCCTGGGTGCGGTTGTATTCCTCCAGGGCCAGCATGTTCACGGGCTCCAGGGCTTCTAGACGGCGCTGCAGCGATCGCAACTCCTTCTCCAGTGTTTCTAGATCCAGCTCCACCGGAATTTCGGGGGGTGGATCGGGCAGTTCTGCCGCCTGGGCCTCTAGCTGGGCCTGCAGATCAGCCTGCTGCTGTCTGCGCTCTTGCTGCACCTCCAGCAGCTTTTGGTGTTGCCACTCCTGCTGCTGCTTAGCATTTTGCCGTTCTCGCAGCTGGTACTCAATGCGATCGCGATTGGCTTTTTCTGTGGCTAGCGTTTGATCGAGCGCGGCAATGGCCTGCCGAGACTGATTGGCTGCCGCTGCTAGCTCAGTCTGCTGCGTTTCCAGCGTCTCTAACTGCTGCTGCTGCTGCTGCTGCTGGCGCAGGGTGTCTAGCCGCTGCTGATTCTGCTGCACTGCAGACTCTAGACGCTCCCGCCGGGTCTGGCGCTCCTGCAGCTGCCGTTCAGCGGTCTGTAGAGCCTGCTGTCGCTCGCTCAGCTGCCCCTCTAAGCCCCGGATCTGGGTCTGGGCCTGCTGCCACTCACCGTGGCTCTGGGACTGCTCTAGCTCAGCTAGGGCCTGGCGCTGGGCCTGAATTTCTGTTTCCTGGGCCGGTAGGGTCGCAGCCAGTTCCTGCAGTCGCGTCTGAACGCTGCTTAGCTCCTGCTGGCAGCGATCGAGCTGAGACTGAGACTGGGACTGGCGCTCATGCAGCTGCTGGTGCTGGGTTTGGTTTTGTTTGACCTGCAGCTCTAGCTCCCGGTGGCGCTGGCGGGCCTCTATCAGGGCCTGGGATGTCTGACGAATGGTTGAGGTAGCCTGTTCAATGCCCCTTTCGCAGCGAGCCAGAATCACCTCAATTTCCTGCAGTCGGTTACGCAGCGCTTTGGCTTCATCCGACTCTGCCGGTTCAACGGTGCCAAAGTGTAGCCCGCCCTGCCGTCGCAGCATGCTGCCGCCGGTCATTGCGCCGCTGGTCTCCAGCATTTCCCCCTCTAAGGTGACAATGCGGAACTGGCCCAGGTGCTGACGGGCTTCCTCCAGCGTCTCAAACACCACGGTGTTGCCGAAGACGTAGGTAAATACCTCCTGGTAGCGCGGTTCGCAGTCAATCAGGTTGACGGCGTAGTCGATGAAGCCATCGGGTCGCTGCCAGGCCGAAATCGGCGTGAATTTGGGGGCGCGAATGGCGTTTAACGGCAGGAAGGTAGCCCGTCCGGCTCGCCGCTGCTTGAGCATCTCAATGCCTCGGGCAGCGATGCTGTCGTTTTCGACGACAAGATAGCCCAGGCGACCGCCAGCGGCTATTTCTAGCGCCATCTGGTAGCGAGGCTCTACCTTGCCCAGCTGCGCCACGAGCCCGCAGATGCCCTTCAGGCCGCTTTCTAGCAGCACCTTGGTGGACTGGGTGCCCTGGCTCTCCTGCAGGGCCTGCACCTGGGCCTCTAGCTTGTCGAGCTGGCGCTGGCTGTCTCGCTGCTCGCGCAAGAGCCGGGCTTGGGTTTCGCGCTGGACATTGAGTTCCTGCTCCACCTCTGTAAGCTGCTGGGCCAGAATTTGCACTGTTTTTTCAGCGGCAGCCAGTTCTCGCGTGGCCAGGGTCTGGGCCTGTTCCTCCTGGCTGTTGACTTCGGTGGTGAGGGCCTGTAGGGTCTCTGTGTGGCTCTGAATCTGCTGCTCTAGCTGGGAAAACCGCTCCTGCAGCCGCACCTGTTCGGCCCGCTGCGGCTCTAGCGAGGTCAGTAGCGCTTCGATCAGGTGCCGCAGCTGGGTCTGCTCCTGCACCCAGGCTTCGGAGGCAGATGCGATCGCACTGGCCGCTTCTCGCCGCTCATTTAGCTGCCGCTGCACGGCATCTCGGGCCTGGGCTAGATGGACCAGATCTCCAGACTCT
>JACVRP010000427.1 GCA_014534385.1 Cyanobacteria bacterium Co-bin13 | reverse complement strand
CAGCTACAGCGCTTCCGCATTTACCCCGAAGGGTATAACGTCGTTCTGCAGGGAGATGTGACCAGCATCATCTCAATGAACCCTCGGGAGCGGCGAGAAATTATTGATGAACTGGCCGGAGTTGCCTCCTTTGACCGCAAGATCAATCAGGCCCGAGAAAAGCTAGAAGTGGTCAAAGACCGTGAGGAGCGCTTTCGGATTGTGGAGCGCGAGCTGCAGGGCCAGCTAGAGCGCTTGGCCCAAGACCGACAAAAGGCTGAACGCTATCAAAAGCTAAAGGCCCAGTTCCAGGAAAAAAGCCAGTGGGAGCGGGTATTGGTATGGCGCAGTCAGCAGACCAAGCTGCAGGCGCTACTGCAGCAGATTGAGGGGGGCGAGCGAGAAGCCGCTCAGCTAGTTCAAACTATTGCCGAGTCTAGCGGGGCCTTGACTACCCTGGGGGCTGAGCTAGAAACGCTGAATGCTCGGGTCAAAGCTCTGGGCGAAGATGAACACCTAGCCCTACAGGCCAAGTTGGCAACTCAAGAGGCAGAGTTGCGCCAGCTCCAGCGGCAGGAGCAGGAGCTCAAGCAGGCCAGCTATGGCACAACAGAGGGGCTGCGCCAGGCTCAGATCGCCATTCAAAATCACCAGCGAGATCTGGCGGCGCTGGCTCAGGAAATCGCAGACCTAGAAACTGGGGAGCTAATCCAGCTGGCTCAGGCTCGAGATGCGGTGCAGCGGGAACTAAATGAGCGGCGAGAGGCGGCCAGTGCGATCGCATCTGCCTCTGAAGCCTGGGTGCAGGAGCAGACCCAGCTGCGGCATCAGGTCGAAGCTCTACTGACCTCGCTAGAGCCACAGCGGGCCGAGCAGGTTCGTTTGCAGGAGCGGTTTTCCCAGCTAGAGCAGCAGATTCAGAGCCACACAGACACCCTACAAGCCCTAACCGCAGAGGCCAACAGCCAGGAAGAACAGGCCCAAACCCTGGCTACTCGGGAACTGGCTGCGGCTGAAAAAACGGTGCAGATCCTGGCCCAACAGTTGACAGAGCTTGAGCAGGAACTCAATGTCCAGCGCGAGACTCAGACCCGGCTCTTGCGAGAGCAGCGAGACAGCCAGCGCCAGCTCGATAAGCTAGAGGCCCAGGTGCAGGCCCTGCAGGAAAGCCAGGGCACCCAGTCCACCAAGGTTCTGCTGGATAGTGGCCTAAAAGGCATTTGTGGGCTAATAGCGCAGCTAGGCAAAGTAGAGCCTCGCTATCAGATGGCGCTAGAGATTGCGGCTGGCGGTCGCTTGGGCTATCTAGTGGTCGAAAACGACAGCATTGCCGCTCGAGGCATTGAGCTGCTTAAGCAGCGCCGAGCCGGACGGGCCACTTTCTTGCCGCTGAACGCCATTCGAGCGCCCAAGTTCACCCCCATCTCGGCTTGGCAGCGACCCGATGGCTTTATCGACTACGCTGTCAACCTGATCGACTGCGAACCTCGCTACCAAGAAGTCTTTACCTACGTCTTTGGCAACACGGTGGTGTTTGAGACGCTGGAGGAAGCGCGGCGACACTTGGGTCAGTTCCGCATCGTCACACTGGATGGGGAAATGCTGGAGACTAGCGGGGCGATGACCGGCGGTAGTCTGTTGCGACGGCAGGGTGGGCTACATTTCGGCACCGTTGAACCGGCCGAGTCGGATGAAGCCAAAGCGCTGCGCAACCGACTGCAAGAAATCGAGATGATTTTGGCTCGCTGCGAAAGAACCATTGAGCAGGCCACGTCAACTCTGCGCCAGACCTCCCAGGCTTTGGTGGAGGCCCGTCAGCGCCACCGAGAACTGGAGCTGCAGGTCAAACAAAACCAGACCCAACACCAGCAGCTGCATGAGCGCCAATCCCAGTCGCAGTCTCAGCTCGATCGCTGCCAGCAAGAGCTGACTGCCGTTCAGGCGCGGCTGCAGGCCCTAGCTGCGACTCTGCCAGCCCAGGAGAGCGCAATTCAAGCAAAGCGGCAGGCCCTAGCTGAGCTAGAGCAGTCCCAGAGCCACGGTGAGTGGCAGCAGGCCCAAGCCCAGATCCGGGGCCTAGAAGGGCAGTTAAGCGAACGGCAGCAGACTCTACAGGTCGCAGAACGGCACCTCCAGGAGCGTCAGACCCAGCAAGAGCGCCTAGAATCTGCCATTCAGCAGAACCAGCAGCGGCTAGATACCCTGCGGCAGCAGCAGCGGCAGCAGCAAACCCAGCTAGAGGCGCTAGAGGCTCAGCAGACTGAGCTGGCAGCGGCAGCAGACCAGTCCCGGCAGGCCATCGCTGTGCTCGATCAAACCCTGGCGACAGAAAAGGCCAATCGCGATCGCATCGAGTACCAGCTGCGCGAACAGCAAAATGCCAAGCAACAGCAGGAGTGGCAGCGGCAAAAGTTGCTAGAGGTGCAGCAGGAGCGACGGCAGCAGCAGACAGTTCTGCAGGCCCAGCTAGAGGCCCAAGCTGCAGAACTGCCCGACCCCCTACCTGAAATTCCGGTAGAGCTCGATCTAGAAACGCTAGAGAAGGAGTTGCGATCGCTCCAGCGTCGTTTAGAAGCCCTAGAGCCAGTGAACATGCTGGCCCTAGAAGAATACAACCGCACCCAGGAGCGTTTGGAAGACCTGAGCCAGAAGCTCGGCACCCTAGAAGAAGAGCGCACCGAACTGCTGCTGCGGGTCGAAAACTTTACCACCCTGCGACGGCAGGCTTTCCAGGAAGCCTTTAATGCGGTCAACAAAAACTTCGAGGCCATCTTTGCCGAACTTTCAGATGGCGACGGACACCTCCAGCTCGATGACTCCCAAGATCCTTTCAACGGTGGGCTAAACCTAGTGGCCCACCCCAAGGGCAAGCCTGTGCGGCGATTGGCTTCTATGTCAGGGGGCGAAAAATCCCTAACGGCTCTGAGCTTTATCTTTGCGCTACAGCGCTACCGACCCTCGCCGTTCTACGCCTTCGATGAGGTCGATATGTTCCTAGATGGAGCCAACGTCGAGCGGCTGTCTCGCATGATCAAGCACCAGGCGAAACAGGCCCAGTTCATTGTGGTCAGTCTGCGCCGTCCGATGATTGAGTCGTCGCAGCGCACTATCGGCGTTACCCAGGCTCGGGGGGCCTATACCCAGGTTTTGGGCATTGATCTTCAGTCCAAGAGCGCCGCTACAGTGTAAACTGCTGACGCTGGCTGCAACTGCGAGTCTGCTGGAGTACCCCGGCTAGACTAGCTGGTGTCTCAAGGCGCGTACCCAAAACTAGAGCAGAGCGATTCCCCGACTGGGCTTCGGCAACCTGGGTCTGTTAATTTGCTCTATTCTGGTTAAGATGGACATCTAATAGGTGTATAAGCTAAACTTTCTCGACCCGCGAGATGGACTCTGACATGACCCTCGACAAGTATCGTCTTCGCTCCGATTTTCTGGGCACCCAGGTAAT
>JACVRP010000151.1 GCA_014534385.1 Cyanobacteria bacterium Co-bin13 | reverse complement strand
CACGGCCCTGCTTCGGCAGTAGCGTTGGCTTCCCCGGCTTCGCGAGCCGCCTGAGCTGAAAGGGCCAGCAGGCTGGGGGGCAGACCCGCCACCTCTTCAGGGGTAGTCAGGGTGAGGCTAAAGGCCTTGGTCGCATCCAAAACGTTGTTGGAGAACCGGGTGGACAGCTCTGCCAGTTCCTGCTGAATCTCATTGAAGCGCTCCTTAGCAGGCCCCTCTAGCCCCACGCCCGACAGCTCTGCCTCCCGGATAGCCGACTCCACAATCCGCTGCTGGGCCAGATCTAGGTTAGACCAGTCAGCCCCCTCGCGGATCTGCTTATACGCTTCGTAAATCGGCTTGCTCTGACCCATGCGGTTGGCAAACTGCACTAGGGGCGACTGCACCGCTTCGTAGGCTTCCCGCAATTCTGGGCTGTTCTTGACGCCCATCAGGTGGCCGATGATACTCCAGCTCCAGCGCAGGCGCTCTTCAATCTTGGTCAGGGGGTCAACCAGCCCGGCCCAGGTTGGCTGAACGTTCGCTTCTAGACCGGTCAATGCCTGCTCCAGTTCCTCAAGTAGCTGCGTCATGCCAGGGACGATGTGCTCTGGCTTGATAGCTTCAAAGGGGGGCAAACCTTTCCCAATCAGGAGAGGATTTTGGGATGCGATCGCAGTCATATTGCTTCTGTAGAGTAGAGATTTTTAGCTTAGCGAGTCATCAGGCGGGAACTCATAGGTCTGACGGGTGAAATGTTTTCCCTCAGCACCCCTTCAACACAACCGTACCAACGGTTTTCCCAGATCTTTGTGGAGACAGGAAAAATTAGCGCCTGAGCCAGCCAACCCTATACATTGGACACCCCAACTGGGGAAGGCTTTAGCTCCGCCAACGGAACACCTGAAGGAACTCCTACAAAGTCATACTCGTTTCGAGTTTGCTTTTATTTAGTATACCTTGATTGCTCAAATTCGAGACTTCTCGGTCTGCCCCTTTGGGTAATATCTGGCTACCCTTGTAGCAGGGGGCTTTCATATACATTGACTCAATCTGCCAGGGCTATTTATACGGTCCTTTCTTCGTATTAAAGATTGATGCAGTCCTCCCTCAGGCGAATTACTACGGGCATCGTCACTTTCCTAGTAACGGTTCTCACCGCCGTTATAGGTTACGTCCTTGCAGGTTGGGATCTGATTGACGCAGTCTACATGGTGGTCATCACCGTGTTTGGGGTGGGCTATGGCGAAGTGCATGCTCTCACCACCCCCGAACTCAAAGCCTTTACCATGCTGGTGATTGTTGCCGGGTTCTTCTCCCTGACCTACATCGTCTCCGGCGTAGTACAGCTAATCACCGAGGGAGAAATTCATCGAGCCCTTAACATTCAGCGCATGACCCAAGAGATTACCCACCTGGATAAGCACGTTATTATCTGTGGCTATGGCCGCATTGGGCAGATGCTGGCTCGACGGCTAGCTGATGAGCGCCAACCCTTCGTCGTAATTGACAACAACAGCGAGCGGCTAGACCAGGCTCGCGAGCAGGGCTATTTGGTCTACCAGGGCAACGCTACCGACGAGCAGGTGCTCTGCGATGTGCAAATTGACCGCGCCCGCTCCCTGGCCACGGTACTACCCGACGATGCGGCCAACGTCTTCATTACCCTCACCGCCCGCGAACTCAACTCCACCCTGATGATTCTGGCGCGCGGGGAGCTGCCGTCAACCGAGCGCAAGCTGCGACTAGCTGGGGCTGACCATGTCGTGCTGCCAGCGACCATCAGCGCCCTGCGCATAGCTCACATGATTATCCACCCGGCGGCCGTCGATTTTCTCTCCCAAACCGACGGCCACCACAGCCTCAATGAGATGCTGGCCGAGCTCGACATTCAGCTCAGCGAGCTCGTCGTGCAGCCCGACTCCTCTTTAATTGGCGGCACCGTAGGCGACATAGAAGTGCGGGGCAAAGGCACATTTATCACTGTGGCGCTACGTCGGGCCAACGGCGAAGTGTTAATTCACCCCAGCCGCGACAGCTATCTAGCTCAAGGCGACACGATTATCCTGATGGGCCACCAGGGCGATATGCCCCAGTTTATGCAGCGCCACCTGATAAAAAGCAAAATGCGCTATCGCGGAGCCCGACATCTGTGAAGAACATCTGCCCCTAGCGCCAGAACCGGAATCTCAATCGGCTTCAATTGAAACCGTCACGGCAGCCACAGCAACATACATATCGTCGTTCTTATCGTCGAGTTCGGGTATTGCTCGTCCGGCTACGACCATGCCTCCCGGCTCCAGCGTCAGCGTTTTACGGCCAAAGGGCAGCACCGCCAGCACTTCCTCTTGGCGCACCTGCTCCGGGTAAGGCACCGCCACCTGCACTTCCACAATCATCTCGTTGGGATGGTTTAGCCCAGCCACTTCCCAGACGCCGGGCAAGGCGTTGTGTGCGATCGCATTGCGCACCGCCCGCGCCGCCGCCACCGTCGGGTCTTGACCATGCTGGTCAATTCCCATGCCCATCTCGATAATGAAGCGCTTTTTAGTCAACAGTTTTCTCCTTCAACGAAGGCTAAGAAGAGTAAAGGAGTAAATCCTGAATTCCCATTACCCCATCACCCCCTACCCTTACACCCTTACCCCCACCTACCCCTTCGCCGAATATCCCTGAATATTCTCCGGGCGAAACTCCCGCAGGATCGGCGTAGCTTGGCGGATCAGGCTTTCTGAGCCCCGCACCACCACCAGGTATTTGCCTTCATTCAACCGGTTGCGGTACGACAGGGCATCGCCACTACCCAAGGCCACACCCACGCCACCGCCGACCAAAAAGGCTCCCATCGCCGCTGAGCCAGCCCCCAAAATTCCGCCAATAACTTCGTTGCCAACCGCTCCGGCCCAGGGAAAAGTATCTAGCCCAGTGATCGCGTTAAAGCAAAAGCCGGCCACAAAGCCAAAGGGCACCAGCCAAACCATCATCAGCCGGATCTGCTTCCAGGCCTCGTCGGCGGGGTCGATCAGGCCATATTCGTTGGCGCTTTTGTAGCCCCTGCCGAGAATGGAGACATCCTGCATCGGCAGCTCTGCTTTTTCAAGGGCTGAGTAGGCGGCTTCGGCTTTAATGCGATCGGCAAGGACCGCTACGAGATAGTCCATTGTGCTTACAGTAACGTCCAGACATTGAAGGTTGTCTGTCTCCTATTATCGCCTGTCGAGGAAGGACCAAACCTCTAAAACCAGACCCACGATGTTTGAAGCACCTTGGTTCTTAAGGGGCTGCCGTTGACAGGAGGCGGAGTTGACGACAGTTAGGCAGATCGAGGCCGAAACAGGTGGGTATGGCTGGGGTTGTAGAGTTGCGATCGCACCTTCCCCCCTGCTAGAGCCGGACTGACCACATACAAAGTCGTGCGAATCAGGTTCTCTCGCTGGGTCACCTCAGCCATTTCTGAAAGCGGCACCAGCCAGATCTGTTCATCCGGCCAGCCCAGGCGGAAGCAAATTGCCACGGGCGTATCGGGCGGGTAGTGCAGCAGCAGCTTTGCCTGCGACTCTTCTACATGGCGGGCACTGAGGTACAGACAGAGGCTGGTTTTGTGGGCTGCCAGAGAGGCCAGGTCTTCGCTTTCAGGAACCTGCGTGCGGCCACTGATGCGGGTCAGAATGATCGACTGCACCAAGCCAGGCACCGTTAGCTCAACATTAAGCTTGGCCGCTGCCGCCTGGTAAGCACTGATGCCGGGCACCACCTCAAAGGGAATCTCGGCCTCGGCCAGCGCCTGCATCTGCTCATGGATGGCGCTGTAAAGACTCGGGTCGCCTGACTGTAGGCGCACCACTGACTGCCCGGCCCGCACCCGCTCCACCATCAGCGGCAAAATGTCCTCCAGCGTTTTGTTAGCTGTGCCGATGCGCTCAGCCTCAGGCCGAATCCAGCTCAGAATCTGCTCCGGCACTAGGGAGTTGGCATAGAGGATGACATCCGCCTGACTCAAGAGACGGTAGGCCTTGAGCGTTAGCAGCTCCGGATCCCCAGGCCCGGCCCCAACGATATAGACTGCTGGCGCTAAAGGACTCTCTGAAGCAGACACGGTCAGAGAATCAGGAGAAAACCTTACAGTCATGGGCTAAACCAAAAACTTACACAAACCCCAATCTTAAACGCTCAGTTTCAAGTCTCGATGAAGTCTTAGCGGTTTCCCGGAAGGCAAGATTTTCGCTGGGATGGTGGAGTGGTAGATGCACCCTGATTCCGAGGCTCTGAGGTTTTTCCTCAGGGCCTTTTTCTTTTGAGGCGGGCGCTGTGTAAGGCAGGCGGCAAGAGAATACCCCCCATGAAGGCTAGAGGCAGCAGACGGGCTCTCTGTAGCCTCCCTTATTGATGAATTTTGCCGTTGGGCATGATAGCCCCTGTCAGGTTGGCCCCCTGCAGGTTGGCATTCCAAAGATTGGCCTGCTGCAGGTTAGCCTGCTGCAGATTTGCCCCCTCTAAATTCACTTCCTGCAGGTTGGCCCGCTGCAGATTGCACCGCTGCAGATTCGCGCCAGATAAATTGGCTTTGTTCAAACTGGCCTCTCGCAGGTCGCTCTCTGATAGATTGACCTGTTGGGCCTCGGCTCCGTAGAGGTTGGCACTGATCAAGATGGCTCCTATTAAAACGGCGTCGTTGAGGTGAGCTTGGCTCAGATTGGCCATGCACAAATTAGCCAAGCTGAGGACTGTGTTCTCCAGTTTGGCTTTGTGGAGGGACGCCCCGACCAGGTTAGCTACGCAGAATGAGGCGGCGCTTAGGTTGGCTTCTCGCAGATCGGCATCCTGCAGATTTGCCCGGTTAAAGTTAGCTTCTCGCAGATCGGCCTGATAGAGCTGGGCCTGCTTGAGATTAGCCTGGTTGAGGTCAGCGGTATAGAGCACAATGCCTCGCAGATCGGCCTGAGTTAGGCAGGCATTTCGCAAAACCGCCATGCAGCCGTCTACCCGACGCAGGCAGGACTCTCTCAGGTCGGCACCGCATAGACGAGCCTCCCGCAAGCTGGCCTGTTCTAGATCGGCCATTGCCAGGGCAGCTACGTCCAAAACCGTTCTATCCAACCGGGCATGCTGCAGCTGAGCTTCGCGGAGATCGGCCCCGGTCAGAATGGCCTGGCTCAGGTTCACTCCCCTCAAGTCAGCAGTGTAGAGCAGCGCTTCCCGCAGGTTGGCCCCCTTGAGGTCGGCATTTCGCAGGTCGGCCATGCAGCAGTCTGCCGATCTCAGGTCAATCTGAGGCAGCTGGCTGTGATCTAGACTGGCTTCTCGCAGGTCAATTTTGCGGTCTAGAGCAGGGGTATCGTAAGTGCCAATGGCTGTGTCTCGCCACTGGTTCCAGACAGTCACACCCTGGCTTAGCACAGTAAGATGCTCCGGATTGCACATGTGGCTCTAAGAGCGCCTCGGTAAACTTGAGCTTAGGGTGCCCCATCTAGCCAAATCTGCTTGCGGGCGGTCGTTAAAACTTGCGCAAAGGTTAAACAAAGTTTGGGCGAAGCTTGGGCAAAGCTACCGAGTTGCAGGTCGTCTGCAACAATAGGAATCTCCTACAGGAATTCAAACCTGCGATCGCACCTCTGAGGCAATTCAATGACCCATACCAACACCCGCAGCGCCGACGCTGCCCCGGCCACTCCGCAGCATCACCAAAAGATTTTAAGAATTCAGACGCAGGGCAAGTCGCTGGGCCGCTTTACCAACAAGGTGCAGGAGGTGGTCACTGCGTCGGGCATTCGCACGGGCCTGTGTACGGTCTTTATCCGCCACACCTCCGCTAGCCTGATCATTCAGGAGAATGCCGATCCGGATGTGCTAAAAGACCTGGAGAATTTTCTGTCGCGCCTGGTGCCTGAGGACAATTCCTACATTCACAGCATGGAAGGCCCCGACGATATGCCAGCCCATATCCGCTCGGTGCTGACCCACACTTCAGAAACAATTCCCGTGGTGGACGGTCGGCTGGCTCTGGGTACCTGGCAAGGGCTCTACCTCTGGGAACATAGGACGCGTGGATCGGCTCGGGAAGTCGTTGTCCACGTGACGGGTTACTAGCATGGTTGACGAACTTAATGTCATCGGATTTGAGGCTATTCCCACGCCGCCAGAGGGGTTTCGCTCGGGCTTTGTGGGCATCGTAGGGCGGCCTAACGTGGGCAAGTCAACGCTGATGAATGCGTTGATCGGCCAGAAAATCGCCATTACTTCGCCGGTCGCTCAGACGACCCGCAACCGGCTGCGGGGCATTCTCTCGACGCCCCAAGCGCAGATTATTTTTGTTGATACGCCAGGTATTCACAAGCCGCAGCATGAGCTGGGCAAGATCTTGGTGCAAAATGCGCGGGTTGCGATCGCATCGGTCGATCTCACTCTCCTCGTCGTCGATGGGTCTGTGCCCGCCGGACGCGGCGACGAGTTTGTTGTCGAGCTGCTGAGGCACAATCAGGCCAACGTCGTTTTGGGCATTAACAAAACCGATCAGCAGTCAGAGCAGGCCGAGGCGCTCAACCAGAGTTATGAGGCTCTGGCGACAGAGCAGGGCTGGCCCCTGTTTAAGTTCTCAGCGCTCACTGGGGAAGGGCTGGAGCCGCTGTTGCAGGGCCTGACGGAGCGGCTGGAGCCAGGCCCTTACTACTACCCGCCCGATCTAGTTACCGATCAGCCCGAGCGCTTCATCATGGGTGAGCTGATTCGAGAGCAGATCTTGCTGCACACCCGGCAAGAGGTTCCCCACTCCGTCGCCATTTCCATTGATCGGGTCGAGGAAGATAAAACCATCACCCGCATTCTCGCCACTGTTCACGTTGAGCGCGATTCCCAAAAGGGGATCTTGATCGGCAAGCAGGGCAGCATGATGAAGGCCATTGGGGCGGCCGCCCGAGAGCAGATCCAAAAGCTGATTATGGGCAAGGTTTACCTGGAGGTTTTTGTCAAGGTTGTGCCTAAATGGCGGCAGTCCCGCAACCGCCTAGACGACTTTGGCTATCGGGTTGAAGAGTGATTACAGGGTCGCAGAATAATGTCTGAGGCGTTGTGAATTCTCAAACTTTTCTGGTCACTGGGGCCACTGGCAATGTTGGTCGGCCTGTGGCGCTGGGGCTAGCGGCCAAGGGGCATCGGGTGCTGGCGGCGGCTCGCGATCGCAGCCGGGTAGCGGCGCAGCTTGGGGAGCCGGTGAGCGCTGTGGAGCTGGACTTTTTGCGGCCAGAGACTTTTGCCTCAGCGGTGCAGGGGGTGCAGGGCATATTTCTGATGCGGCCTCCTGCCTTAACGAAGATGGGCCCAACGCTAAATGCACTGATTGACGCGGCAGTGCAGGCTGGGGTCGAGCAGGTGGTGTTTTTATCCGTGATCGGGGCCGATCAGCTGCGGTTTATTCCCCACCATGCGGTTGAAGCTCATCTGCAGGCCAGTCCTATAAGTTGGACCCTGCTGCGGGCCGGATTTTTTGCGCAGAACCTGGGCGATGCCTACGCCAAAGACATCCGGGAGTGCGATCGCATTCTCCTCCCCGCTGGCAGCGGCAGAGCTGCCTTTTTAGATGTGCGAGACCTGGCTGAAGTTGCAGTTCAAATCCTGACCGAACCACCGACTCAAGGGCAAGCACTGACGCTGACAGGCCCCGAAGCTTTAAGCTTTCAGCAGGTTGCTCAAGAGCTCACTGCCGTCCTGCATCGCCCAATTGCCTACCAGCCCGTTTCCCCACTGCACTACCTCTGGCACCTGCGGCGGCAGGGTCTCTCCTTTGGACAGAGCCTGGTGCAAACCGCGCTCCATGTAGGTTTAAGGTTTGGTCAGGCTGAACGGGTCGATCCAACCCTGGAGAGACTGCTGGATCGACCACCCCGCCCCCTTCGCACTTACATTGAGGACCATGCGACCCTGTGGCAGGCACAACCGCTCTAAGAAATTGGCCTACCCAAATGAACATATCGAATTTCGTCGATATAGTGTTTAAATATGGATACCAAAGACATCTTCAAAGTTCTCTCTAATGAGACTCGGCTGCAAATCCTGCAGTGGCTCAAAGATCCGGGCACGCACTTCCCAGCACCGGGGGACGGCTACAGTGAAACCGAAGGGGTTTGTGTCAGCCTAATTCAGAAGTAGGCTGGCCTGGCTCAGTCCACGATTTCCCACTACCTGGCCATGCTGGAAGAAGCTGGACTGGTGAGATCTACCCGCCACGGACAGTGGACCTATTACCGCCGAGTTGATCAGGCATTTTCTGAACTGGCCGCCCGATTAGCTCACGACATCTGAAACATTTCATAGAT
>JACVRP010000237.1 GCA_014534385.1 Cyanobacteria bacterium Co-bin13 | reverse complement strand
GGCGTCAGGTTGCCCTCGGCATCCTGGTTGTACTGCATGAAGACCAGGTTGTAGAACTCAATGAAGCGAGTGTCATCTTCTAGCTCAATCGCTTCATCGCCCATCTCTGGGTGAAAGTCGTAGTAGATCTCAGAGCAGGGGCCGCAGGGGCCAGTCGGGCCGGAGTTCCAAAAGTTATCGGCCTCGTCCATGCGCTGAATGCGGTGAGCCGGGATGCCGATCTGGTCGCGCCAGATAGCAAAGGCTTCGTCGTCTTCACGGAAGACGCTGACCACCAGCCGCTCGGGCGGCAGCTGAAACACTTCGGTCGAAAGCTCCCAGGCCCATGCGATCGCTTTTTCTTTGAAGTAGTCGCCAAAGCTAAAGTTGCCCAGCATCTCAAAGAAGGTGTGGTGCCGGGCGGTGCGGCCTACGTTCTCAATGTCGTTGGTGCGAATGCACTTCTGCGAGGTGGTTGCGCGAGGCACCTCTGCCTGCCGCTGCCCCAAAAAGATCGGCTTAAACGGCAGCATGCCCGCAATGGTCAGCAGCACCGTTGGGTCTTCTGGCACCAGGGAGGCACTGGGCAGAATCTGGTGTCCCCGGGCCGCATAAAACTCCAGGAAGGTTTGGCGGATAGCGGCTCCGCTAGTAGCAGTTTGAGGTTGGGACTGGGGCTTAGACATGGGCTTTGCGGCGCAGGCTGCGGTTCAGTAGTGTAATGGCATCGTAATAGTCAGATATCTATTGTGACTGATGTTTGCCTTCGCATCAGCCCAAGCTAGCGCTTTCTCACAGTAAATTCTTGGCTTGAGCGGCTGCTTGCCTCGAAACCGGGGATTGGACTAGCGGTTGCTGCCTCTTTCGCAGGTTAAATCTTCGGGTTGGGCCAACTTGAATTCTCTCCTACGTTGGAGGCCATAAGCGCTTAGCCTGTTCAACAATAAGCACACATAACCTAAGGACAACCGACGGTACCAGCTAGTGCAGAGCCAGTAAGCCGAAATGCCTGCAGGGAATCTATCTATCTTGAGTGGAAAACCTTAATCAGAATGGACAGTCTGTCTTCTGGGCCAAATTGACTCTAGTTCTACTTCAAAAAGGCTACTCTGTCCGGATAAATTAATTTATCCGGAAAAACCAGGACTGTATTGAAGAGTTTAGATACTGGCAAAGTTAGCGAATTACCCTGCACACAACGTGACCCCAGACCGATTAAAACAGAGGCTAGGGTCGCCCGGTTGTTGGTAGCCCCCACCCACACAGATGTTTCTTTCGCCTGTTTCCTCAACTTCGACTGATTTAATCCAGGAAATGCCTGGGGAAATCGGGCCCAGCCCCTGCCAGCTTGCCGATGACCATCGGGTGCTCAGCACGACGGATGTCTGCTGCTTTGAACTACCAACTGACTGCCGCCTACCCTCCATGAATTCTTCGGTCTTAATTGTTGGGGAGGATGACTTCCCGTCTCGCGTTATCAGCCGGGTCAGGGGACTTACCGCGCTTACACTGCGTACGGTCGCATCGGCCCAGGAAGCAGAAGATTTAATTCAAGCCGACCCCTCAGAACTCATGATTCTACAGGCCAGTCGCACTGATACCTGGGAGCTGTGCCGTCGGTTGAAGCAACAGCGCAGCCTGAGCAGCATTTATTGTCTTTTGGTAGACGATCGCACCTGCCCTGCCGGACAGGAAGAGGAAGCTCTGCTGCAACGCTACACCAGTCTGATGACTACAGCGCTAGAGACCGGAGCCGATGCCTACGTTTGGCTGGGAGAAGACGCTTCAGATCAGGCTGAGCCAAATTTTGTTGACCATCAGAGCCGGCTATTTCAGGCCCAGCTGCGGCTGGGCCTGCGGCGCATTCAGTCTTACCGGGAGCTGTCGCGGGCCAATGATCTGCTCTCTGCGATCGCACTCTCCGATCCCCTCACCCAGCTGAGCAACCGCCGCGCCTTTGACTGGGAGCTGCCCCGCCAGATTCAGGCCGCGCGGGAGCAGGGAGCGGCCCTCAGCCTGCTGATTTTAGACATTGACTATTTCAAGGCCGTCAATGACCACTACGGTCATCTGATTGGGGATCAGGTGCTGCAGCTCGTGGCCGAACGGCTCAGCCACAACATGCGGTTCTATGAAACGCCCTTTCGCTATGGGGGTGAAGAGTTTGTGGTGATTCTCAACAGCGCCAGTGCCGAGGCGGCTCTGATGATTGGCGACCGGCTCTGTCGGTTGATCGGCGACCAGCCCTTTGCCGTTAACGAAACCCTCGATCTCTCAATCACGATTAGCGTTGGCGTTGCCTGCCTGACTCCAGACGACGATGAGCGCGGCATTAACCTGCTCGATCGGGCAGACCAAAACCTGCTCAAGGCCAAGCTAGAGGGCCGCAATCGGGTTGTGCAGAGCTAAGCCGCTGCGGCCCCAGCTCGATGCTGCTGAACAATCTGCTGGCAAACCGCTACCGGCTGCCGCTGATCCATTGCTTCGACTAGCTGCTCAAATGCCGTCTGATTGTTCTGCAGCAAAGTCTTAGCCTGCAGTACAGCCCAGCGCTGCTTCAGCTGCGCTTCGGCAGCCGGTCGATCCATCTGCTGCCACAGCTGGGCAAACTTCTGCCGGTCGTCGACACCGCCCAGCGCATCGCCATAGGCAATTTGCTCTGCCGCAATCCCCGCCATCCAGACCCGGCAGTAGCGATCCACCATTGTCACTGGAATTTGGCCTTCGGCAAAGGTCTGCTCTAGCGCTGCCGTATCAAACACCACGCCGCCCTGCCCCGGTAGCCCCTGTTTCCAGGCTTCCCAGGTGTTGAGGGTGTAGCCCACCACCGGAATATCCAGCAGGCTAGCTACCAAAAAGTGCCCCGCTTCGTGGCGCAGCACCCGCTGACGATACTCAGGGGAGGTCCAGGCAAACCAGTCCACCACAAGGTTGCCCATGCGCCCCTCAAGCCCTAGCTGATCTAGCGTTGCCAGCCCCAGCAAACCCGCTGCCGCCACTGCCGGAACTGCCGGGGACAGGCTGAGCATCGGCCCCAGCAGGCTGAGCATCGTAAAGCTAAAAATAGAGATGGCAATCAGGTTGAGGGTAGAGTCACGCATAGCAGTGGGGTGGCCGTAAGGGGTCAAAGCCGGGCTGAGAAGGGATTTACAGTTCTATTCATTATCTGCTGTCTCGGGACCTGCACCCCTCTCCTCAGCGGCGGCGGCATCAGTCTGGTAAAAAGTCTCCAGGCTGTCGCGATCGCCTACAAAGCGCCAGTGCCAGGGCTCATAGGCAACTCCCTGAGGGTTGTTGCGGTCAAAGGAGATCTCAAAGCCATAGTAGGCAGCGTTTTGCCGCAGCCAGCGATAGGCATCGGTCTGCTCAAACTCTGGCTCTACATCAGCAGCAGGACTCCTGCCGTCTCCAATGTCTAGAGCGTAGCCGGTGTGGTGTTCGCTGTAGCCAGGCGGGGCACTCACTTCAGCCCGAGTGCTGGCCGACTCGCCCCGGTCAGCCTTGATCTCAAAGAACAGGCGCTCCTGATCTTCCTGGGAGCGAAAGCCCGACAGCGGCACCAGAATAACGCCCTCGGCTGCCGCTGCCGCTGCCATATCTTGAAACTTTTCGGCGGCTGCCCGCCGCAGCCGAATCTGACCATCGGCGGTGAGCGCTATCAGGTCTTCGGCTGGAGCATTCTCGTAGGCCCGGTGACCTAGCAGCACTTTCTGGGTCGGCCCCAGCGGATCAGCGGCGGCATCCGGAGTGGACGGGTCTGTCGCAGTCGCCGCAGGTTCAGGGGGAGTAATGCCGCTAATCGATTCTGGCTCCGATAGACCGGACTGCCGTACCGAGGCCAGCAACAGGCCGCTACTCAGGAGTGCGATCGCACCCAGGCCGCCCCCCAGCCAAAGCCAAGTTCGACGGCTTCCTCCCAGCTTCCGGCCCGATTCGACCTGCTCCCGCCGGGCTTCGGGAATATCTTCAATCGGAGACGGAGAACCCTCTTTTGCCTGATCCATTTCTTGATCCTTCCCCACCTGGCCACGCTCCAGACCTGATACCCACCCGCAGACCCGTTCCCAGCTTAACGCGCCGTCTGCCCGTCGGGTTGTGCGGCCTGCCCGTGATCATTATGGCCTCTAGTGGGCGTCGTTACTAGGGTTGATGCGGGGCAGGGGGGCAGGGGGGCAGGAGGCTAGGGGACAGGAGGTAGGGAAGCATAGAGCTGCTCCCCATCTCCCCCTGCCCGCTTGACGCTCCCGATTTCTACCCCAACTATAGGACTCAGTCCCCTCAGTGAGGTGGGTGTGCCTACCCTGTTGGTTTTAGTTCGACTCTATGTGCCTCTGGTGGCGGCGGTGTTGCTGGGGGTGGGCGTCAGTACGGTGCTGGCGCTGCCTATCATGCGGCGGGTTGGCCGGGGGTGGGCTGCCAGAGCCCCTGTGGTTCTAGGTCAATTTCTGTTTTGGGTCGGGGTGCCGCTGGGCATTATTAGCTTCCTGCACCGGGCGAACTTGTCAGAGGGTGTTTTTTTGGCTCCAGTTGTTGCCTGGAGCGCCATGCTGCTGTGCCTGGGCTGTGGCTCGCTATGGCTCAAGCCCCATCGCCAGCGCTGGTCTCGCCCTAGCCAGGGCAGCTTTTCCCTGGCTAGCATGCTGGGCAATACTGGCTCTATTGGCTATCCGGTAGTGCTGCTGCTGCCCCAGCTAGGCCCTGACTATTTTGGCTGGGCCCTGCTGTACGACGCGCTAGGGACCCTGCCCGGAGCCTATGGGTTTGGGGTGGTGTTAGCTTCTCGCTATGGAGATCGCTCACTGCCTCAGGTGGAAGCTTCAACGCGCTGGCTCACTCCGATACTGCAGGTCATCTGTAACCCCAACATCATTGCCTTTTTCGTTGCCCTTGCCCTGCGTCCGGTGCCCTTTCCGCCCTTGCTGGATGAGGGGCTTTATAGATTTGCCTGGCTGGGGGTCGTGCTGTCGCTGGTATTGATGGGCATGCGGCTGCAGCAGATTTCATCCTGGCGGGCTTTGCAGCCGGCAACGATTGCTGTCAGCATCAAAATGCTGCTGATTCCGCTGGTCATCGGCATCGCCCTAACGCTAGTCGGTCTAGACGGTCCCTCCCGCCTGGTGCTGGTGGTGCAGGCCGGAATGCCCTGTGCCTTTGCCAACCTGATTTTGGCTGAAGCCTATAGCTTAGATCGGCAGCTAACGGTAACCTGTGTTGGCCTTAGTTCTGGGCTGCTGCTGCTGACGCTGCCTCTTTGGCTATGGGGGTTTGCCCCTTGAGCCGGAGACCCTTGACCGCAGATCCGTAGGCCGTTTCAAAGCTGGCGGGAACTGAAGCAAAACGGGCTGTTACTATGGCCCTTAGTACTCTCAAGAAGGTGGAGCGTGCAGAGGGCAGCACAGGAGTTGAGGCATCGCATCTGGAGGAGCGGAGCAGCCGTGGTGACAGGGCTGTTGAGCTTTGTCGCAGCCGGTAGCGAGACGGGTTGGGCGCGATCGCAACCCGCTCTACCATCCTCCTATTTGTCTCTGCGCTCCCTCAGCCAACCCCCTACAGCCCCGCAGCCCCCCCAGGAGGAACCCCTGCTGCGGCCGGGCAGCAGGGGGCCAACTGTGCTTAAGCTGCAGCAGCATCTAGAGCGTCTGGGGTACTACACAAGCCCCGTCGATGGCCTATACAGTGCAGCAACGGCAGCCGCTGTGCGTGATTTTCAACGGCAGCACGACCAGGTAGATGACGGCGTAGTTGGAGCAGACACCTGGCAGGCTTTGTCCATCGCCCTCAATGCGCCGGCCCCGATCGTTTCAGTGCAGCTGCCGGCAGTTACCCCTCCAAGCTTCACGCTGCTGCAGGCCTCCTCTCCCCAGCCACCGCCCTCGCGGCTCTGGCTAGTCGTCATGCCGTTGGTGCCTTTAGCGGGCGGAGGTCTGACCTATCTAGTGCGCCGGATGCGCTCTAAAGATCCCTTTGCCTCTTCTGAATCGCCCCCTCCTCCCAACCCTTCTCCATGAAACGTCGTCAGTTTTTAGCGGGGTCTGCCGGGGGCCTAGCCCTCACCCGGTTGCG
>JACVRP010000549.1 GCA_014534385.1 Cyanobacteria bacterium Co-bin13 | reverse complement strand
GTCGATCTGTCGCAGGCCTTTGAGACGGGGGGTGGCAGCACGTCTATGGTTGGTCGCTTGGGTCAAGTCGTCTATACGGCTACGGCCCTAGACCCCAATGCGCCTGTGTGGATCTCGGTGGAGGGCAAGCCGCTGACCCTCTTGGGCGGCGAGGGTATCGAGGTCAGTCAGCCTATGACCCGCGATGATGTCAAAGCGGCTTTTGACCTATAGGCTCCCTGTAAAAACGCAATTCAATAATTAGGGGTAGAGACGCGATTAATCGCCTCTCTACCATCGCGTCTTTACGATTGTGGGATAGCTTCAGGCTTTAAGTTCTTGCCAGCGACAATCGATTCTGGCTAACCCTGATCAACAATCAACAGCACTAGACTAGGTTCGAGGAGCCGCCAGGCTGAAGTTTCGGAAATGCTGGGCCTGCTGCTCAATGCGGCTAGCGATGCGATCGCACACCAGCCCGCACAGCTCAAAAATCAGCGGGTCAGAAACGCTGTAAAACGCTGAGGTGCCTTCGGTGCGGCGAGACAAAATGCCTGCCTGAAGCATGACCTTGAGGTGTTTGGAAACGTTGGCCTGGCTGGTTTGGCTGGCTTCGACTAGCTCCTGCACACACTTTTCCCCATCTCGCAGCAGGTTGAGCAGCCGCAGTCGCATGGGCTCACTCAGCACACTGAAGTATTCTGCAACCTGCTGCACCACCTCCGTAGGCACCGTCTCCATTGAGTTTTACTCCAATCGGGGTGTGTTGAGAACGATCCCCGTTATTTTAACAACAATTTTATTTTTCAAGCCATTCATAGGAATGCAGTAATCATCTTCTCCTTACATTATTGTTGAGTCTGGTTAAAGTTGGTGGGCCTGGGGAACTTCGGCTTAAACTTGACGCGCCTCTAAAACCCCCTCCGCCTGATGGGCAATGTCTCGCAGCTGATCTAGCGTGTCTGCCTGAGGTGACTGCCAGAGCCCCCGCTGGTGCGCCTCCAGCAGCCGTTCTGCCATATCTCGCAAGGCCCAGGGGTTGACCTGCTGCACAAAGGTCTGCACCTGCCCATCGAGCACATAGGCATCGGCAACACCCTGGTACATGTGGTCGGCGACGCAGCGGGCTGTGGCGTCGTAGGCAAACAGGTAGTCCACCGTTGCCGCCATCTCAAAGGCTCCCTTGTAGCCGTGGCGCATCACGCCCTCGATCCACTTAGGATTGACCACCCGTGAGCGGTACACCCGGCTAATTTCCTCCTGTAGGGTGCGGACTCTGGGGTTTTCGGGTAGGGCGTGGTCGCCGAAGTAGGTCTGGGGATTGCGCCCCTGCACGGCCCGCACGGCGGCTGTCATACCGCCCTGAAACTGGTAGTAGTCGTCGGAGTCGAGCAGGTCGTGCTCGCGGTTGTCCTGGTTGTGCAGCACGACCTGCAGCTGGCTCAGGCGGGCCTCAAAGGCTTCTGGGGCGGCATGGCCTGTGGCGTTGCGGCTGTAGGCGTAGCTGCTCCAGTTGATGTAGGCGCGGGCCAAGTCGGCGTCATCTGTCCAGTTTTGGGCTTCGATCAGTCCCTGCAGCCCTGCGCCGTAGGCCCCTGGTTTAGAGCCAAAAATGCGGTACTGCGATCGCACCTGGGCCTGTTCTGCCGTTAGCCCCTGCTGCTGCCAGGCTGCCATTTCCTGCTGTACCCGCGCTGCCAGAGGATTTTGCTCAGCAGGTTCATCCAGAGCTGCCACGGCAGTTACGGCCTGGTCAAACAGGTCGATCAGGTTAGGAAAGGCATCGCGAAAGAAGCCTGAGATTCGCAGCGTCACGTCTACCCGAGGCCGTCCTAGCGCCGACAGCGGCAAGATTTCAAAATCGACTACCCGCCGCGACGGCCCATCCCACACCGGCCGCGCGCCCATTAGCGCCAGCGCCTCGGCCAGGTCATCGCCACCGGTTCGCATGGTCGAGGTGCCCCAGATCGACAGGCCCAGGGTTTGGGGGTATTCGCCGTTTTCCTGAACGTAGCGCTCCACCAGCATTTCGGCGGCTTTGCGGCCCACGTCCCAGGCGCTCTCTGTGGGAATGGCCCGGATATCGACCGAGAAGAAATTGCGCCCGGTAGGCAACACCTCGGGCCGGTTGCGAGTGGGTGCCCCTGAGGGGCCGCTGGGCACGTATTGGCCCGCCAACCCGCGCAGCAGATTTGTCAACTCCTGCGGGGTTTGCCGGAGAGCTGGCAGTAGGGTAGAGCGAATCCAGGCCAGCTCTTTCTCTAGGGAACTTTCGTAACCAGTTCCCTTGGCTGCCGCTGCTGGGGCTGCCGAGGAATCAAGGGCAGCGATGAGTTCCTCTACTAGCCGCGCTGCCTCAGCCTCTAGCACCTCCACCACATCTCCCACCATCCGGCATGTCTCTAGAGCCGCAATTAGCCGCGTTTCTAGGGCCTCTGAAACTTCCCACGGCTGCCCCAAATCGTCGGTCAGCGGGTCGATTTCCACCCCCCAAGCCTTCGCAATGGC
>JACVRP010000346.1 GCA_014534385.1 Cyanobacteria bacterium Co-bin13 | reverse complement strand
GGTAGCGCTCGGCCCAGTCGGCAGCAAAGCAAGGGTCGTAAACGAACTGCCCCATCAGGGGCTGCCACCCTGACCCGACTGACTCTATAGCGATGACCGCATCGCCATCGGGCAAAAAACGGTGGACCACTACCCGATCGGTTTGGAGTAAGGCTCTAACGGCGTCAGCAGTACTCTGGAGCAGCGCGTCCAGATTGAGGGCAGGTTTGATGCGGCCTGCGATCGCACCCACCAAATCCAAAACCTGTTCGGAGGTAATCACAGCCATGGGAAATGAGTCAGAAGACATCGCTTACCGCCTGCAGAGGTAGAATGCCCCTTGGTCTATGGGTTTGTGTCCAGTGCAGCATCCGTAGCTTTTAAAGAACTAGTCTAAGACCCTGACATGGATTAGAAGGAGTCAATCGAAACCAAATTTCTCCATCTATAGCCTACGGTAAAGAAAATTTCTCTTAACTAAGAATTGCTCTAGACAACGCTTCCCTAGCATAAGACCCACACAAAATAAAACGGCCATACAGCCGCTTAAGACGGAAGCTGAGGCTAATTTCTCGTAACCCTGGCACAATGCGCAAAAGGGCCCTCAGATGAGAGCCCTACAGATTCAGGTTAATGGGATGCAACTATCCCTAAATTGAGCGTTCTAGTAGGTTCTGGGCATGCCTGCTGCCGTTTGAGCACCCGTTGAACCGTAGATATTCCAGTCGCGGATGCCGTAGTTATTAAGGACGGATTGGGCGTTGCGCATATCCTGCTCGTTTCCTTCGACCAGGATCAAATGATCACCATGCTGAGTTACCCGATCGTTGTAGTAGTTCGCCTGGTCTTCAGGCACACCCCAGCCGACCAAAGCCCCGATTAGACCACCGCCGGCTGCACCAATACCGCCGCCTAGCAGCGTATTAGCCAGGATAATGCCCACTTCGGCCACAGGCCCAATACCCGGAATAGCCAATACACCCAGGCTGCCAATCAGGCCCATGAGTCCGCCGGTTGCCGCCCCAGCAGTCGCTCCGGCTCCAGCGCCGCCTGCAATCTGATCACCCTTGTCGCTGCCAGAATGGGAGCCATTGCCGCCTTCATTACGGGTTACGACAGAGATTTTGTCCATGTTAAAACCAGCATCTCTGAGCTGGTGTAGGGCAGTTTCTGCCTCGCGGCGGGAAGAAAACAACCCGACCGCGTGTTGATGTTGATAATTACCAGTAGCCATACTGTCTTATCTCCAAAAAGATTACAGTAGAAGGGCTACAAAACTTGAACTTAAACCTAAAAGCGTTTTGCAGCATCAATCCATATCCATACTGCCAAAACAACGAGCCTGCAACGTCCCTCAATCGAAATAACCTTCCCTCTGTTTATAGGTAGGCATTGAAGATAGACAATCAACGGTTTAGAGTGATTGGCTGCTTCTCACTAAAGGCAGTATTCTTTGCTGATACTCGATCAAATTTAGGCCTAAATAAGGGACTCCTTCTGCAGCTTGAATTTGTCTTCGTAGGGCTTCTATTCGGCTCTGCTGGCTTAAAGAGCTTGGCAAAAATTCTGGAGCAATGGAGCTGTCTTCCAGCTGCTCAAGTAAGGTGACAAAAGCCATTTGAGGATACCCGGCATCCCTCAAGATGCTGAGCCCAATGCGATCTGCTTCAAGCTCAAACTCGCTGTTGTAAGGCCGGTTGACCGCAAGCTGATAGCCCATTTCAGCTAGGGTGGCTAAGTCGATATGGGCATCATCAGCTGCGCCCTGCTCTGCAGCCCAGCGCTTCAGTGTTTGGAGGTTGTGGCGTTGGTTAACGTGAGCAATTTCGCGAGACAGTACCGCAGCTAGCTGCGCCTCATTGGCGACGGCCTGCAGCAAACCTGTGGTGACATAGACAAAGCCACCCGGCGCTGAAAAAGCGTCGATGCGATCGCTTTCTAAAACTTGAAAGGTGTAGGAAATATCACGGGGGTGGCTGACAGCAACCAGGCCCTGTCCTATCTGATTGACGTATTGGTTGATCACGACTCCCTCATAGAGGGAATGGGGGTGAGCTAGCAGCCTCTGATTAATTTGCCGCCCAATCTCAACTTCCTCCTGAGCAAGGATGTCTCTCACCTGCACATAGCGCACAACGTTATGTAAGACTGCGGTGACGCTAGGGCCGATGTCGGCATTGGTAGCAGCAGGCGCTTGAGAATCAGAGTCTGCTGGTGGGGTCAGGGCCGCTGCAGGTACGGCTGCTGCCAAAATACTTAAGCAGAGGCCACTTGCGATCGCACAAAGGGCTACTCCCCCCTGACACGCCTCAGTCCGCTGCCGCCCCGCTTTGTAGAACTGATAATCGCTTGCCCTAGCCATCGCTTTCCTCTCCCGACGGACCGCTACTTAATACAATGCTGAAGTAGCCTAGGGAGAGGTATCTGGCGCTTGAGAGATAAGCCGATTGCCAAAAGTGCAGTCCTTCAATCGAAGGTCCCCTAATCTAAACAAACTGAGCCAGCCAAGTTTTCAAATAGCTTACAAAGACTGCATAAGAGGCCAAATACGAGCCTCGTACTCTAGCCTATTCACACCGTCTCCGGCCTCTGGACGCGCCACGGTTGCCAGCAGGTGAGCCAGCTGCTCAGTCCGATTCTCCAAAAAAGGATGCAGGCGGGCCAAATCTGCGGCGGCTCTCTCATCGGCGATGATTTTGCGCAGGATTGTCACGACTCCAGACTGGGCATACCCTGCCTGCCCTAGACAATGGAAACCGAGGCTATCGGCATCATACTCATCCATCAGGCTGCGCGATAGCCGACGCAGTTGACTTCCGGCATCCACTATTGTTTGGCGCTTTACGGGTTGGCTTTGGGACAGAGCTTGAGCTGTTAGCTCCTGCCAGAGCTGGTGTACCCCATGCCGCCCGACCATGTGGCCAATCTCATGGGCCAGCACAAAGGCCAGCTCCGCTTCGTTTTCGGCTGCTCGAATCAGCCCGACATTGACGTAGATAAAACCGCCTACAGTGGCAAAGGCGTTGATGCCCTCATCCTCTAAAACTTGAAACGTGTAGGGCATGGCCCGGCCGTCGCAGGCTGCTACTAGGCGCTGCCCCACTCCCGCAACAAAGGCTACAAGGTCAGGGCTTTCGGTGTGAAGAGCCAGGCCCTCCTGTTTGATCTGATCATCGATTACCTGACCCAGGATGATCTCATCGGCCAGGGAAAGGCGAGCCAGCTGGTATGCCTCAATCTGATCCCCTGCAAAAAACCGGCCCACCTCTGCAGCGGCAGGAAGCGAAGATATGACCCCTATCGCGACGACCACCCAGGCAATCAGAAGCCGGTAACGCCAACTCCGCCAAAACCGCTGCAGCATATCCACAGGCCCAACTAGAGCGCCACTGGCGTCTAGTATGCCAGCCTCAACCATACTAAGATGTCGCGATCTAAACTGTCTGGGCTTTTGAGGGACTGCCTGCTGTTATTTAAGCTGCCGATGGATTCTTTGGGCAGAAGCGGCTAAATTGCTTCTACTTTCTTTTGCAGGATCTGCCATGATCATTGACCTACAGGCTGTTCCTCAGCAGACCGGCACCGTTTACCCCGATCCGTTTAAGGCGCTGTTGGCTGGACGGGTTAAACAGCGGGTCGGAGATGCTGCCGGGCTGCGAAACTTTGGCGTTAACCTCGTTACCCTGGCCCCTGGTAGCGTCTCTGCCCTGCGCCACTGGCACGAAAAGCAGGATGAGTTTGTCTACGTGATTTCCGGTCATCTCACCCTGGTAACTGATGAGGGCGAACAACTGCTAACAGCAGGCACAATGGCCGGATTTGCGGCGGGTCAAGCCAACGGGCATCAGCTGGTGAACCGTTCTAGTGCCCCAGCTATGTATCTAGAAATTGGCGATCGCACTCCCGACGACCAGGCCCACTACCCCGACGATGACCTGCGGGCCTCTGCCAGCCCTAATGGCTGGGTGATTACTCATAAGGATGGCAGACCTTACTAGGAAGCTTCAGGGAAAGGAGGCGGGGGGATAGGGAAAATGGGGGCCTATGTCTACCCGTCGTGGCGGGGCCTTCTGCGGTGTAGCGTTAAAGAGGTGAATACTGCGGATACCAAATGGGACAGTTGCGTTTGATTGGCGTTGTCGCTGGGCTGGCTTTTTTCCTAGGAGCCTGTGATGCTTTCTCCAGTGCGCCTGATCAGGATACGGCTCCCCTGGGAGAACCTGAAGCTGCTTTGCCGCCGCCGCCCCCACCGCAGGGAGCTTTTTTGGCCCAGCTTACGCCTGAGCAGACTGCCCAGCTAAATGCTTTGGGGGTGGAAGTTGTGGCCCCTGGACTGGTGCCGCCTACCTTTTCTGTAGTGGACATTCGGGGGAGGGCTGCTGGTGGCAATGGGTCAGACGGGGCCCATCCAAAAAAAAACTTTATACACACCGACGCCGGCCCAGCGTT
>JACVRP010000397.1 GCA_014534385.1 Cyanobacteria bacterium Co-bin13 | reverse complement strand
CTGCAGCGCTGATCGAACAGGCGGCCCGAATTTACGGAGAAGGCCCCTCAATGCTGTGGCTGGGCCAGGGACTGCAGCGGCAGCCTACTGGAGGTAACGTCTTTCGGGCCTGTAGTTTGCTGCCCATCGCCACCGGTCAAATCGGCAAACCAGGCACTGGCTTGCTTTACATGAATGGCTTTGCCAACCGAGGCATTGATCCTGACTACATCGCTGCGTCTCACCTGCAGACTGGAGCCCCCCGCTCCATCAGTCACATGGATTTAGCAGAGCATCTGGCCGATCCGCAGCGCAGCCAGGCGCTGATGTGCTGGAATAACAACATCGTTGCCTCCAGCCCCCAGCAGCAGCCATTGCGCCAGGCCCTAGAGCGAGAAGACCTCTTCACGGTTTGCCTGGAGCTGTTTGCTACCGACACCACTGACTACGCCGACATCGTACTACCCGCCGCCAGTTTTCTAGAGTTTGATGACCTGGTGCTGTCCTACTTCAACTACTCCGTGTCGGCTCAGGTTAAGACGATTGAGCCCTTAGGAGAAGCCCTACCGAATCAAGAGGTTTTTCGGCGGTTAGCCGCCGCTCTTGGCCTATCTGAACCCGAGTTGTTTGAGTCTGACCGGGCTATCTTAGACACTCTGCTGCGACAGACAGGACTGCCGCTTACCTTTTCCCAACTCGCTCAATTAGGAACGGTTGACTACCGACGAGATCCCGTCATTCCGTTTGCAGATCTGACCTTTGCTACGCCAAGCCAGCGGATTGAGATTGCCACGGATCGCTTTGTCGCTGCCGGTCTGCCCTATGCACCTCAGCCTTTTGCCGACCAGCGACCGGCTGCGGAGCGGCTGCGACTTCTGTCGCCCGCCTCACCCTGGCTGATGAATAGCTCCTACGGCAATGACTCGGGAATTTGCGATCGCATCCAGCCCGCTGATGTGCTGATCCACCCTCAAGAAGCAGCGACCCGAGGGCTGAAAAGCGGCGATCCGGTTCTGCTTGTTAACGAAACCGGACAGTTGCCTTTGCAGGTCGCCCTATCAGATCGCGTGCCGTGCGGCGTTGCCCTAGTTTACAAGGGGCGCTGGCCCAAGTTATCCCCCGGTCAAGCCAACGTCAACATTCTCAATCCTGGCCATAAAACAGATCTGGCTGAAAGCTCCTGCGTTCACGCTATCGAAGTCGACCTGATCCCTTTGACGACGGCAAAGCCAGATCCATCAACGACTCAACTTGCCTCCCCTTCTACCCCTGTTTCCACCATGTCCCATACCGCCTTAACACCAACTCCAGCGGCCCCGTCCTCTATATCCCCTACTCTAAAAACAGCTCTATGCATTCGGCATGTGGCCTTTGAGGACCTTGGCAGCTTTGAACCCATCTTGCAAACGATGGGGTACCAGGTTACCTACCTAGAAGCAGGGGCCGAAAATCTCAAAGCCATCGACCCACTTCAGCCAGACCTGCTGGTGGCCTTAGGCGGCCCCATTGGCGTGTACGAAGCGGCAGCTTACCCCTTCATTGCAGATGAAGTTGCCCTGCTGGCCAAACGACTAGCGGCTGACTTACCGACCTTGGGCCTTTGCCTAGGCTGTCAAATGATGGCTGAGGCTCTAGGAGCACGGGTATACCCCAGCGGCCGCAAAGAGATTGGCTGGTCTCCCTTAATTTTGAGCGAGGCAGGACGTCAGAGCGCTCTGGCAGAACTGGCCCCCGAACTAACCCCTGTCGTACATTGGCACGGCGATACCTTTGATTTACCTGAAGGAGCCGTGCACCTAGCCTCCACCGCTGAATTTGAAAATCAGGCGTTTTCCTGGGGAAGAAACGGCTTAGCGCTGCAGTTTCATCCCGAAGTCACGCGTCAGGGATTGGAGCGCTGGTTCATTGGCCACACCCTGGAGATTAGCACCACCGCAGGTATCGATGTAGTACAGCTACGGCAAGACACCGAACGTTGGGGATCTGGGCTAGAAGCGCGGGGAGCCGCTTTCATCAAACGCTGGCTGAACGCTCTACAGTTCTCTAATTCCGCTGACCCCCAGCCCCTCTCACTTCAGGTCGCCAAAGCCACCTTTTCGACCACAGGCCCCACTCAGAACGGCGGCAGTCACACTGACAACAGGCAGACAGCGCTTTTGCCCTTACCGGCGACGGCGGCAGCCCCTACAGCAACCCTGCTGCCGCCCGCTCCAGCTACCGATGAACTGGCTTATCTCTCGGCAACTGAGCTGATTCAGTACTATCGCGATCGCACCCTGTCCCCGGTAGAAGTCGCCCGTGCCGTACTGCGGCGCATCGAGCGCTACAATCCCCTCATTAATGCGTTTCGCCTAATAGACGAGCAGACCACCTTAGTCATGGCCCAGGCCTCCGAAGCTCGCTGGCGTCGGGGAGAGCCCTGTGGTTTGCTTGATGGCGTGCCAATTTCCATCAAAGATTTGGTCAATGTCCAGGGTTGGAGCACGTTGCGCGGGTCGCGAGCTTTAGACCCCAACCAAATCTGGGCTACCGATGCCCCCGTCACGGCCCGCCTACGAGAGCACGGAGCCGTATTCATCGGCAAAACCACAACCCCAGAATCAGGCTGCAAAGTCGTTACCCAAAGCCCCCTAACCGGAATTACCCGTAACCCTTGGGACCTAAGCAAAACTCCTGGCGGCAGCAGCGGCGGGGCTGCCGCCGCCCTAGCCAGCGGCCTTGGCCCCCTAGCTGTAGGCACCGATGGAGCCGGCTCAATCCGAATTCCCGCCTCTTTCTGCAATGTCTTCGGGCTTAAGCCCACCTGGGGTAGAGTGCCGGTTGCACCCGTGAGCACCTTTGGCCGCATGTCTACCATTGGCCCTATGTCCCGCACTGTCACGGATGCTGCCCTAATGTACAGCGTTATCACCCAACCAGATTCAAGAGATTGTTTCGCCCTGCCCAACGACCAGCGAAACTATTTGGAAGGGCTTGAAACAGGCGTTCGAGGGCTACGAATTGCCTATAGTCCTGATTTAGGACAGCCATGTAAGGTTGACCCCGAGGTAGAAGGGTTAGTAGCCAAGGCCGTTCAATCGTTTACAGCGCTGGGTGCCCATGTAGAAAAGGTTGATTTGAAGTGGAAACATGATTTGATGGAGGTGTTTTTGCCGCTGTGGTATGCCTACTACGCCAACTTCCTGCGCTTGTACACCCCCGAGCAGATACAGAAGATGGATCCTGATTTAGTTGCGATCGCAATGGCAGGTCAGCGCCTTAGCCTGCTCGACTACTTTGAGGCCGTGAACCGCAAAGGCCTTATTGCTGCCCAGATGCAGGAAGTGTTCAATCAATACGACCTGCTCATTACGCCCACCATGCCAGTAGTGCCCTTTGAAGCTACCCAACTTTGCCCAGACAACACCTCAGATGACTGGAGCTGGGTGCCCTTCACTTACCTGTTCAATCTTACAGAGCAACCCGCCGCTTCCATTCCCTGTGGCTTTACCAAAGCCGGACTACCCGTTGGCCTACAAATTGCCGGTCCTCTCTACAGCGATGCTCTCATTCTTCGTGCCAGTAGGTGCTTTGAAATGACTCAACCTCTCTACAAACATCATCCTGTGCTATGAGGGTTTTTGGAAAGTAGCCGTTAACACCCATATAGCGGTACCAAGGCCTTGCCCAATTGGGCTTTCGAGCAAGCGGACGACTGCGCTCGACTACTGGCACAGCCCCGCGCGTTAACACAAACCGTCCTTCGGGCAGTGGCTTTGGCAATAGCACTCTGCGTCGTAAT
>JACVRP010000090.1 GCA_014534385.1 Cyanobacteria bacterium Co-bin13 | reverse complement strand
AGCAGCAGCAGCTGGCCCTGTGGCTGAGTGGCTATGGCCCTTTTCAATCGCTTCAGAACCAGGGGCGCGTAGGCCAGGTCAGGCTCACGCGAGAGCCGGGCGGCACTTCTTTGGGAACGGCCCTGAGACAAATTTTGCTGGGCTCAGACCCGGCCCTAGCCATTGCCGATCGCGCGGAACTGCTGCTGTACGCAGCCGATCGGGCGCAGCACGTCGAGACGCTGATTAGGCCAGCGCTGGCCCAGGGGGATTGGGTGCTGTGCGATCGCTTTATCGACTCTACGCTGGCCTACCAGGGCTATGGCCGGGGGCTGGACCTGGAGATGATTGCCCAGCTCAACCAGATTGCCACCGGGGGGCTAGTGCCCGATCTGACGCTGTGGCTCAAGCTGCCCGCCGAGGTTGGCCTGGCCCGCACCCAACAGCGCGGGGTAGCAGACCGTCTGGAGCAGGCGGGCCTGGCCTTTCATCAGCGGGTGCAGCAGGGCTTTGAGCAGCTGGCCCTGGCTCACCCAGAACGCATTGTCGCGGTTGATGCCCAACCCGAACCAGGGCTGGTGGGGCAGGCGATTCAGCAGGTTGTCGGGCAGTGTCTGAGGCAGTGGTATGGAGACGTTTAAAGACCTCAAGGGCCAGGAAACGGCGGTTGAGCTGCTGGTTCGGGCGGTGCAGCAGCAGCGCATTGCCCCTGCCTATCTGTTTGCGGGGCCAGAGGGCGTGGGGCGGCGGCTGGCGGCAGAGCGCTTTGCCGAGGTGATCTTGACCTGCTTTGGCAAACAGAGTCAGGTCGCATCGGTACTCAGGCGGCGCATTCTCCAGCGCAATCACCCCGACCTGCTTTGGGTAGAGCCGACCTACCTGCACCAGGGGCGGCGGCTAACGGCAGCGGCAGCGGCTGAGGTGGGCCTAAAGCGTAAGGGCACACCCCAGATCCGGCTGGAGCAGATTCGAGAAATTGGCCAATTCCTCAGCCGCCCACCGCTGGAGACGGCGCGGGCGGTGGTGGTGGTCGAGGGGGCCGAGACGATGGCAGAAGCGCCCGCCAACGGCCTGCTCAAGACCCTAGAAGAGCCAGGGGCTGCTACCCTGATTTTGCTGGCTCCTGCCCCCAGTGTGCTGCTCCCTACGCTGGTGTCTCGCTGCCAGCTGATTCCTTTTCGGCGGCTGGGGCAAGCAGACATGGCCGCTGTGCTGCGCCACGCTGGTCACGAGGCTGTTTTAGAGCAGCCAGACTTGATGGCGCTGGCCCAGGGCAGCCCAGGAAGTGCGATCGCAGCCTACGCGCAGAAGCAGGCCATCCCCGCTGATCTGCTGGCCGCCCTGCTGCAGCCCCCTACCAGCCTGCGGGAAGCGCTAGAGCGGGGCCGCCAAATTGCCCAGCTGCTCGACACCGAGGCCCAGCTCTGGCTGGTGGACTACCTGCAGCACTGCTACTGGCAGCAGGTCTCCTGTGTCAGCCCGGCTGGGCTGCAGGCCCTAGAGCAGGCCCGCAAGTACCTGCGCAGCTACGTGCAGCCCCGCCTGGTGTGGGAGGTAACCTTCATGCAGATGCTGGAGGCGACAGCACCATCTTGATCAGGCAGTCCACCAGGCTATCGTCGGGTAGAGGCATTAGGTGCTTGCCGTGCAGCACCTCCTGGGCCAAGATATGGCAGACCAGCGAGCCAAAGAAAATATGCGATCGCGCCTCCAGCTGATCGAGATCCAGATCTGGGTGGTTGCGAAAGTAGGTTGAAAGTACCCGGTTGCCCTCCTGAATCACCTTCTGATAGTAGAGCTGGGCCAATTCAGGAAATCGACCTGACTCAGCAATTAGCAGCCGAAAAAAAGCAATGTACTCGGGATCTTCCCGAAGCTTTAGCAAAATGCTAGCTAGGCGATGCAGCACCTGCTCTGGAGAGCTGTCTAGGGGCAGTTCGCAGACCGACTCACCAAACTCAATGTGAAAGCGGCGCAGCACCAGCCGCTCGATCAGCGCGTTAAAAAGCCCTTCCTTGTCATTGAAATGGCTGTAGATCGTATGTTTAGAAACCCCAGCTTCGGCAGCAACCCGGTCCATGCTGGTGCCCGCATAGCCACCGGTTAAAAAAACCGCCATCGCACCCGCCAAAATTTGTTCGGCTTTGCTAGAGGCTAGAGAGTCTTCATCGGTTAAAGAAATAGGCATAGGTCAGCGGGTTTGGCTTAGTGGGCGCAATCAGCAGAAGCGGTGCCTCTTCATCAACAGACTCTATGACGCTACTAGACTGCACTGTGTAGTGCAGATATTCTAGAATCATCTCTTAAGAACTATTGCAAAATTAAAGGGCGCAGACGGGGATGGCTGCCAATCAATCTCGACCGTGGCAAAGACCGGGCCTATGGGCGTTAATCGGGGCGCTTCTGGTGGTGGGCGGGGTATCGTTCGTGACGGTTCGCAACGTTTTGCAAAGCCGTCAGGAAGCTCGCGAGCTGGAGGCCCTGCCCCCGCCTCAGCAGGTTCAGGTGGCGGCCCTGGGGCGCTTAGAGCCCCAAGGGCGAGTGGTAGATGTAGCGGCTCCTGAGATGGGGCGGCTGGGGCAGCTTCTGGTGAGGGAGGGGGACCAGGTAGAGCCGGGCCAGATTTTGGCCTACATGGACACTTACGAAATTCGTAGGGCTGAGCGCGATTACGCCGCGAGCCAGCTAGAAGAAGCCCGCTCTCAGCTGACGGCTGAGCAGCAGCGCGGCAATTCGCGGATTCAGGAGGCCACCACCCGCATTGGTCAGGTCGATCCGCCCCAGCAGGCGGCGATTGCGGCTCAAGAGGCGGCGATTGATAGTCTGCGGGCTCAGCTCAATGTTGCCGAGATCGACCTGGCCCGCTTCCAGCGGCTCAACGCCAGTGGTGCCCTGTCTCGTCAGGAGCTAGACCGGCAGCAGGCAACTGTCGATCAGCTTCAGGCTGACCTGCAAAATGCTCAGGCAACCCGGGATCGGCTGGTGCGTGAGCGGCAGGGCAACATCAGCAACGCCCAGGCCCAGGTGCAGTCGGCCCAGGCTGAAAAGCAGCTAGCTGAGGTGGCAACTCGGGTGCAGTCGGCTGAGCAAAACCTGGCGCTGGCCCAGGCCCAGCTAGATCGCACGGTAATCAAGGCCCCCCAGGCAGGAAAGGTGCTAGATGTCTATGTTGATCCGGGCGAAGCAGTCGCTCCAGCAGAGACGCCCATTTTGGCTCTGGGCAACACCAATCAGATGTACGTGGTGGCTGAAGTCTACGAGACCGATATTGGCCTGGTGAAGCCGGGGCAGCAGGTGACCATTACTAGCCGCAACGGAGCCTTTGACCAGGTTCTCACCGGCACCGTAGAGCGCGTTGGGCTGCAAATCTTTAAAAACGACATTCTAGATGATGACCCGGCAGCCAATGCCGATGCCCGGGTAGTGGAGGTGCGGGTGCGGGTTGACCAGAGTGAAGTGGTGGCCGGCCTGACTAATCTTCAGGTGGATGTGGCTATTGACATTGACGAGGCGGCAGCGATCGCACAATGAAACGGGTTCCTTTATCAGTTCTAAATCTGCTGCACGACCGCTCTCGGCTGCTGGTTGCGATCGCAGGCGTGGCCTTTGCCGTGCTGCTGATTTTCATGAACCTGGGCTTTCTGGGGGCGCTGCTGAGCACAACCACCAACTTCTACGAGCAGTTTAATGGCGACATTTTTTTGATGTCGCCCCAGTCGCTAGAAATTAGCTCTACCGAGCCCTTTCCCCGCACCCGGCTGTACCAGGTGGCGGGGGTGGAAGGGGTGCAGCGAGTGATGCCGCTCTATTCCGACTATGTCCTCTGGAAAAACCCTGAAACCGGCATCAGTCGGGCCATGTTTGTCTACGGCTACAACCTGCAGGATCCAGTTTTTCTGATGCCGGAGGTGAATACGCCCGAGGGCATCCGAATTTTGCAGCAGCCCAATACAGTATTTATCGATCGGCTGTCTCGACCGGAGTTTGGCCCCCAGACCACAGGGCTGGTGACCGAGTCTGACCGGCGGCAGGTGACTATCGGCGGTCAGTATAGCCTGGGCGGCGGCTTTGCTGCCGATGGCACCCTGCTGATGAGCGACCAAAACTTTCGGCGCTACTTTGCGCCCCGGCCGCTAACCCAGATCAACATGGGCATCCTTTTGCTGGAGCCAGGCACCAACCCGCAAAAGGTAAAAGAAGCCCTGCGAGCCCTGCTGCCTGCCGATGTCAATATCTTCACCAAAGCTGAGATCATCGAGCACGACAGCACCTACTGGCTACAGACCACCTCCATCGGCTTTATTTTTGGCCTGGGCGTGCTGGTGTCTTTTGTAGTGGGCACGGTGATTGTCTACCAGATTCTCTACACCGACATTCGCGACCACCTGCGGGAATATGCCACTCTAAAAGCCATGGGCTACAGCAGCTGGTTCCTGTTTAAGGTAGTGCTGCAGGAGGCAGCCCTGCTGGCAGGTATGGGCTACGTGCCGGGCCTGATTGTTTCGTTGGGCCTGTACCGCCTGACCGTCAACGCGACCGAAGGCGCTTTGCCCATGCAGATGACGCTGTTTCGAGTTGTTCTGGTGCTGGTGCTGGCGCTGACGATGTGCAGCCTGTCTGGGCTGATTTCGGTCCGTCGGGCTATGACTGCCGATCCTGCAGAGGTCTTTGCCTAAGGTGAGCCATGTTTTTTAAGCGAACGCCTCTGGCGCTGCTCAACCTGATCCACGACCGGCGCAAGTTTCTCACCTCAATGGCGGGGGTGGGGTTTGCGGTGGTGCTGATGTTTTTGTTTACGGGCTTTATGAATGCCCTGTTTGACAGCCAGCTGCAGCTGCTGGAGCGGTTGAATGGCGAGATTGTCATGGTCGACCGGCTCAAGACCAACATGTTTGTGCCCCGCGCCTTTGCCCGCAGGCGACTGTACCAGGCCCGCTCTTTTGAGGGGGTCGAGGCGGCGTTTCCCATCTACATCAGCGACGCCAACTGGAAAAACCCAGAAACCCGGCGCACTCGGCCGGTGCGGGTGTTGGCCTTTAACCTGGCCGACCCGGTGCTGCTGCTGCCGGAGGTAACGACCCACCTGAGCCAGCTACAGCTACCCGATACGGCCCTAATTGACCTGCGCGCCCGGGAAGAGGTGGGGCCAAAGCAGGCCGGGGTGGTTTCTGAGCTGGCCAAGCGGCAGCTTCGCATTGTCGGCACCTTCAGTTTGGGCACCGACTTTGCCTCGGGCAACGGCAACTTGATCATGAGCGACCAGAACTTTTTGCGGTTCTTTGCCAACCGGGGCCCCAATGAGGATGAGCGCAGCTTTGCCACAGCGGATGTTGGCCTGATCAAAGTGAAGCCAGGAACGGACGTGAACCGGCTGGTGCAGACGCTGCAGACCCGTTTGCCCAGCGATGTGCTGATTTTGCCGAAGGATGGGCCAAATGGCTTTGTCGAGCGGGAGCGGACCTACTGGCAGGAAAATACCACCATTGGCTTTGTCTTCACCCTGCTGACGGCGATGGGGTTTGTCGTCGGCATTATTCTGGTCTATCAGATTCTCTATACCGATGTGGCTGACCACTGGTCGGAATACGCCACCCTCAAAGCAATGGGCTACAACAACCTGTTTCTTCTAAGCGTGGTGCTGCAGGAAGCCGTTATTCTCTCGGTGCTGGGGTTTATTCCTGGCTTTTTGGTCAGCGCTTTGATCTATAACGCAGCGGCGGGCACCACGGGGCTGCTGTTTAAAATGACGGCAGGGCGAATTATTGGCCTCTATGTCGCCACCTTCTTTATGTGCCTGATTTCAGGTGCGATCGCAGTTCGTAAAGTTCAGGCAACCGATCCTGCAGAGGTATTTGGACTATGAAACCTGCCAGCTCGACTGCTCCCGTGGATGCTTTTTTAGAGGAGTCGGCCGCCACCGCTAGCGCCGTTTCCATTCGGGGCTTAGACTACTTCTTCGGCCAGGGCGAACTGAGAAAGCAGGTGCTCTACGACATCAATCTGACCCTGCCCAAAGGCCAGATTGTGATTATGACCGGCCCCTCTGGATCAGGCAAAACCACTTTGCTCACCCTGATTGGAGCGCTGCGGTCGATCCACGAGGGCAGCCTGCAGGTGCTGGGCCAGGAGCTGCGGGGCCTGGGTAACAGCAAGCTGGTCGAGGTGCGCCGCAATATCGGCTTTATTTTCCAGGCCCACAACCTGTTTGAGTCGCTGACCGCCTCCCAGAATGTCGAGATGGCGGTAGAGCTGGTGGGCAATTTCAAGAACAAGCGGCAGCAGGCGGCCGCCATGCTGGGCCAGCTGGGCCTGGGCGAGCGCGTTAGCTACAAGCCAGCTTCGCTCTCGGGGGGGCAAAAGCAGCGGGTTGCGATCGCACGGGCCCTGGTCAACGAGCCCCAGCTGATTCTGGCCGACGAACCCACCGCTGCCCTCGACAAAAAATCGGGCCGGGATGTTGTCACCATCATGCAGCACCTGGCTAAGAACGAAGGCCGCACCATTCTCATGGTCACCCACGACAACCGCATCCTCGACGTGGCCGACCGCATTATCAACCTGGTGGATGGACGCCTGGAGTCAGACGAAACCCTCAGCCACTTCCAGGAGACGCACGACCCCAAGAAACTCGACGGCCAAATGTTTATTCTGTAACCCTATGCCGATTCAGTTTGCCAGCGAAGTGCAGCAGCTAACCTACCAGAAAGTGGCTGACTACCTGCAAAGCTCTGCCCTCTTTCAAGCCACGCTGCGGACCCACCCTGATCTGCCTCAATTTACCCTCTTCTACGGCTCCACAATGGTGGAGGTGGAGGTGCTGCCCTGGGAAGTTCACCCCTGGGAAGAAGCCGATCTCTGCACGGTGCGCGCCACCAGCTGCGTCACCATCGGCAGCAGCATTGACCACGAGCTGATGCATTTTCTGCTGAGCGAAAACCGCCGCATGCGCTTCGGAGCCTTTCACCTGGACAGTGCTAACCAGGTGCTCTTTGCTGAGAATGTCTTGGGCGGCGAGAATATGGACCTGATGGAGCTGCAGACCTGCATTCTCTCGGTAGTCACTATTGCCGACACCTACGACGACATTATCGCCCAGCGCTTCGGCGGCCAGCGGGCCGTGGAGCGGCTGGCCGCCGAACCTCTGCCCCTGTAGGAACGCCTGACATGACTCAAGAAAACCCCAGCATTATTTCCCACGTTTCCATTGGCACCCAAGATTTTGACCGGGCGGTCGCTTTCTACGATGCCGTTTTGTCTACCCTGGGCTGCAAACGGGTGATGGAGCACCCAGGCGCAGTGGCCTACGGCAAGCTTTACCCAGAGTTTTGGGTGGGAGTGCCCTTCGACAACCAGTCAGCTACCGTAGGCAACGGCACTCATTTTGGCTTCATTGCCCCCACCCGAGAAGCCGTCCATGCTTTCTATGAAGCGGCCCTGGCGGCAGGCGGGACGGGGGATGGCTCCCCTGGCCCTCGCTCCGACTACGGTGAACCCTATTACGGCTGTTTTGTCCGCGACCCCGATGGCCACAAAATAGAGGCCGCCTTTTGGGATGAGACGCTAGCAGCAGAGTCTGCTTGAGGCCAGATTGAACCCGATGCCGTAATCCTGGATCTGCCGGAAGACCATCAGCAGCTCCAGGGTTGGGGCGTTTTTGTGCCTGCTGCGAGCCGCAGGACGTTTGCCGTGGGCTCCATCAGCTGCCAAGGGATTAATCTTAAGCCGGACTATAGCCGCCGCTGAAGTAGAGGCTGCGATCGCAATAGGGCAGGCGGCAAATTGCTCCTTTACTGTGGCGCGTTAGCAGGCAAGTCCATCAGACCTCTGGATGCAGTTGAATCTATCCCTGGGCCTTTCTGCGGCCCGTGCCTTCCTAACCTTTTATAGAAACAACAGAAAGGCTGCAGCGTTAACGTGTCAATAGACATTTGTAAAAGTTTACGCTTAGCAACATTTCTGGTTATGATTCCTGATCTGCTAGAGGCCACCCAAGAATACATGCAGCAGCTCAACGCGCTAGAGGCTGCCTATCAGCGCGACGAGATTTCCCTTGAAGAAGTCGATGCTCGGGTAGAAGAGCTTATGGTCGATCTGGGGCGCACCCGACGAGAGGCCTTTAGCGCCCTCTGGGCTGGCCTACGCCACAGCCTGCAGACCCAATGGGAGACAGTGGCAGGGGCTACGAGCATTGGTGTGCTGGCCTATCTCTGGCTTGTGATGAACTAGGGGCTGCCGCTGGGTAGAGGCCACCTGGCAAACGATTTCTTAAGGTTTGTTTAGGTTTTTGAAGATCCTGTCCATGAAAGCTGCCATCATCAACCGCTACGGTGAAGCCTACGTCCTGCGCTACACCGATGTTCAAGCCCCCCGTATCAAACCGGATCAGATGCTGGTCAGGGTTCATGCCAGCAGCGTCAACCCGGTAGATTGGAAGATCCGAAAGGGTCTGCTCAAGCCCCTGACAGGCAAGCAGTTCCCCATGATTTTGGGATTTGATGTGGCTGGGGATGTGGTTGCAGTCGGCGGCCGGGTGACTCGGTTTCGGCCTGGAGATACGATCTACGCGCGGTTAGATCAGCTAGCCGGGGGAGCCTACGCCGAATATGCGGCAGTCTCAGAGCGAGTAGCAGCGCTCAAGCCTGCAAATATGTCCTACGAACAGGCGGCAGCAGTGCCGCTGGCTGGGCTTACAGCCCTTCAGGCGCTGCGAGATAGAGGCCAGCTCAAGCCTGGACAAAAGGTGCTAATCAATGGGGCCTCAGGCGGCGTGGGCACCTACGCGGTGCAGATTGCTAAAGTGCTGGGAGCTGCCGAAGTGGTGGGGGTCTGCAGCGCTAAAAACTTTGATTTGGTCAGAGATCTGGGATGCGATCGCACCCTGGACTACAGCCAGCAGGACTTTACCCAGGAAGATACCCGCTACGACATCGTCTTCGATGTGATAGGCAACCGCTCCTTTGCCGACTGCAGGCGAGTACTGCAGCCTCAGGGTTTTTACATTACTACCCAGCCCTACCCCCAAAACTTCCTTAGGAGCTTTGCGTCAGCTCTGTTGCCTGGGCCTACCTACAAAGTCATTCTGCTCAGATCTAACAGCGACGACCTGACCTTTCTCAAAACTCAAATCGAGGCAGGCAAAATCCATTCAGTCATCGATCGCACCTATCCCCTGGCCGAAACCGCAGCCGCCCACGCCTACAGCGAAGCAGAGCACGCTACCGGCAAAATCGTGATCACGGTTGAGTAGGGCAGCAGCAAAGACACAGGGAAGCTGAGGGGCGACAGGCTGATGTTAAGATCGGTCAAGACATTGGCCCCAAAGCCTGAATATTAAAGGAGACGCAGAGGCATGGTTCTGTCTGTTGGCACTGAAGCCCCCGGATTTTCCGCCAAAGACGATGCTGGCAACACCGTTTCTCTCTCTGACTTCGCTGGCAAGACCGTAGTTCTGTATTTTTACCCCAAAGACGACACGCCTGGCTGCACCATTGAAGCCCAGGGGTTTCGGGACAAGTTTGATGAGTACCAGGGCAAAGACGTCGTTGTGCTAGGCGTTAGCCGCGATGACGAGGCCTCCCATAAGCTGTTCAAGGAAAAGTATGGCCTGCCCTTTGCCCTGCTAGCCGACACCGACGGCACCATTACCCAATCCTACGATGTAGACGGCGGCGGCTATGCCAAGCGCGTCACCTACATTATTAGCGGCGATGGCGTGATTGATAAGGTCTACGAGAAGGTACAAACGTCTACCCATGCCGTCGATGTGTTGGCAGAAGTGGGCGCATAGTTAGCGCCGGAGAGCTTAATGCCTTAAAGCAGCAAGGGTGCGTTCTAAAGCGATCGCACCCTTGTTTTTTGCCGCAGAACATTGTGACAGATGACTGTGCCAGTTCGACAGAGTGACCTTCTAAAGCAAGCGATCTGACGGCTGCCGCGTTTCCATTATGTGCTCTAAATAACCAAATGCGAAGCTTGAAAGGCCGACGCTGCGGGCTTTTCAAAAATTTTTGGGAACGGCAGGGGAATAACTTGCTCTGCTGACACTCAAGCAAGTGGTATAAGGCCAAATCAGCCTCCTAGCCCCTAGCGCTACAACTATGAATACGAGGGCGAGCAACACCTCAAACTCGAAACCCAAACCTCCCTGGATCAGCAAGCCTCAAATAAGCAAAACAGCTTCAGGGAGAGGTCTCAACTACACGCAGTTTGTTTCTTGGAGAATGTTCATGAAAGCTCGTCTAATCGCTTCTATGTCTTTGGGTCTTGCTGCTGCGGCAATGGCAGTCGTGCCCACCGCTGTTAACGCTCAAACCGCACCGACCAACTACAACTACATTGGTGCTGGTGTCGGTGCTGGTGGCCTGGGCGGCAGCAACATTGGTCTCTCT
>JACVRP010000413.1 GCA_014534385.1 Cyanobacteria bacterium Co-bin13 | reverse complement strand
TTCAGGCAGAGGAAGGCGTCACTTCCCCTCCAAGGAAACCACCGGCTTGAGGCCGCAGAACAAGTACTGCCCCCTTACCCATCCACCCTCCCACCCATCCACCCCTACCCCTTAAAATAGCTCACAGCCCTCAGCCCAGTACCGCCATGCCTGACCTCCTGCCCCCACTCAATACAGACACCATCTGGGCCATTCTCAACGAAACCCTAGACGACGATACCGTTAACCGCCTGGTCTGGCATTACCTGGGCTACCGCCAGACACCTAGTGGTTGGGAGACTGCTCAAGTAGAGCCTGCCTGGGCCGAGAAATACCCTGAGCCGCCTAACTTTATCGAGAGTCGTCCGGCCACAGTGCAGCTCACCCGCTCCATTCCCCCCGAAAATAAGCAGCTGCTGAAAGACCAGCTTGGCTTTAAGGGCTATACCGTTGACCAGCTCATTCCCCGGCTTACCCGCCGCGCAACAATGGCCAACTGGCTGCTGAGCTACCTGAAAGAGCACCCGAGCCAATAAAAGCAGGGCTGACCAAAAAGAAAAGGACGCAGATTGCTCTGCGTCCCATGGCTCTCAAACCACTTTTTCTCGGGAGGAGAAACTTGTTATTCCTCAGACCGCCTGTTCGCTGCGGGGCTGGGAGTCGAGGAAAATATCGGTTGCCTTAAGCTGCAGACCTGCCCGCACCTGAGAGTCACTCTTGGCCACGTAGGGAAAGGCATCAATCGCGCCGCTGGCAATAATCAGCGATCCTTTTTTGACGTAGTCGAGCTTGCGCCAGGCGGGCGAACCTTCCCAGATGTTGATGCTGACTGTAAAGCTGTCGTTGTCTTTGCGGCTGGGAATGCGGTCTACGTAGATGGTTAGCTCGGCCAGTTTGGCGGTAGAGCCATCTTTGCGCTCGATCTCACGGACTTCGGGGTCGGCGGCGACGTTGCCGGCCAGGGTGCACAAATTTAAACCACGACTGCTCATGGGCTGGAGGTTCCTCAAGAAAGGTTTAGTAGGGGCTGAAGGGTCAGCTCAAAATCGATGCGTCTGTAAGCGTTAATGCCCACTCAAACCTGAACAGCCGTTTGTCAAAGTAAGCGAGAACTTGAAGATGCACTGCTGATTCAACTCGATGAGGTCAGAAAATCGCTGCGGACTGGGTCGATGCTTTTAATATCGGTTGCGCTCCTTGAAGAATTGCTAAGGGAATTCACTGAAATTTGGGCCTGGGGGGCCCTGCCCTCGTCAGATTTACCGGGGCTCAACGCTATTAAGGAGAAGCCTTTGAGCGGGTTTAGGGAAAGCGATATGCTAGCTCTGGAGTAAAAACGTAGACGATGACCACTCGCTCGGTTCAATACACCCCTCGTAAGCTCTGGCTCGCTGCCATCAAACCACCAATGTACAGCGTGGCGATTATGCCAATTTTGGTGGGCAGCGTTGCTGCCTATGCCGAAACCCAGGTCTTTAGACCGGGAGTTTTCTTCACTTTCGCTCTGTCTGCCGTGCTGATTTTGGCCTGGGAAAACCTCAGCAATGACGTCTTTGACTCAGAGACCGGCATTGACGTGAACAAAGCCCACTCCCTGGTTAATTTGACCCGCAACAAGCGGCTGATTTTTTGGATTGGCAACCTGTTTCTAGGCGTTGGCGTTGCTGGAATTGTTGCGATCGCAGTCGGCCAGCAAGACCCCACAGTGCTGGCGCTGATTCTGGCCTGCTGCGGGTTGGGCTACCTCTACCAGGGGCCGCCCTTCCGGCTGGGCTATCAGGGGCTGGGCGAAATCCTTTGCTTTCTAGCCTTTGGGCCTTTGGGCGTGGGGGCGGCTTACTACAGCCAGGCGCAGACCTGGTCGTGGAGCAGCCAGCTAGCGGGCCTGATTATCGGCATGACGACGACGCTGGTGCTGTTTTGCTCGCACTTTCATCAGGTGGAGGATGACTTGGCGGCGGGCAAGCGATCGCCCATTGTGAGAATGGGCACCCAGCGCGGCGCGGACCTGATTCCCTGGGCCTGCGCCAGCGTGTTTGCCCTAACGGTCTTTGCGGTGATAGCCGACTACTTCCCGATGTGGACGCTGCTGGTACTGGCCAGCGTACCCCCGGCAGTGCGACTGAGCCAGCACGTAGGCCGCTTCCATCAGGTGCCAGAAAAGGTCAGCAACTCCAAGTTTATTGCCATTGGCTTTCACTTCTGGAGCGGAGTGCTGCTGACGTTGGGACTGCTGCTGCCGACCGGAGTTTGAGATCAGGGTGATGCGGCTCTGGGTTGAGTATCGCCCCTACGAGAGGCCGTTTTGCCAGCCGCTGCAGACGGCGCATGGGCTGTGGTCGGTGCGACAGGGGATTTTGCTCAAGCTGACGAATGAGGCAGGCCGCAGTGGCTACGGAGAGGCTGCACCGATTCCCTGGTTTGGCTCTGAGTCATTGGCAACCGCCCTTGATTTTTGCCAGGGTTTAGGCGGCTGGCAGGAGCCTAGGCAGTTGCAAGCAATACCTCCAGCGCTGCCCGCCTGTCAGTCTGGTGTGGGGCTGGCCTTGACCTCTGTAGAAGCGCTCTTAGACCCACCTAAACTGATACCGAAAGAGATTTGTGGTCTGCTGCCAGCTGGGAAAGCAGCGCTGGATCAGTGGCGAGTTTTGTGGAAGCAAGGACACCGCACGTTTAAGTGGAAGGTGGGAGTAGAGGCTTTGGATCTGGAGTTGGAGCAGCTACAGGCTCTCGTAAGGGACTTGCCGCCGGGGGCACAGCTGCGCCTTGATGCCAACGGGGGCCTGGGCGAAGCGGAGGCAGCGCAGTGGCTAAAGGCCTGTGATGCGCTACCGGGGAAGATTGAGTTTTTAGAGCAGCCGCTGCCGCCTGAGCAGTTTGAAGCTTTACAGCAGTTAAGCCAGCGCTATCAAACCCCGATCGCGCTAGATGAATCGGTGGCATCCCTGACCCAGCTAGAGAACTGCTGGCGGCAGGGGTGGTCGGGGGTGTATGTGATCAAGCCTGCTATCTGCGGCTATCCGGCTGAGCTGGTGCAGTTTATTTGCGATCGCACGCTGGATGTTGTGCTGTCTTCGGCCTTAGAAACAGGGGTAGGGAGACGGGGGGCAATGGCCCTGGCCCAGCAAATCCAGCCCAGCAGGGCCTTGGGCTTTGGCACTGGCAGCTTATTTGATGACGACTGGGATAGTCTCTCGGCGGAGCAGCTATGGGCAGCGGTTTGAACCCTAGGGATGTTCTACAGCAGCGGTGGGGCGACGACTGGCTGGTGGGGGTAGACAGCCAGGCGTTTTGGCAGCAGGTCGAGGCGCAGATAGAGGGGTGCCAGGAACAAGCGGCTGCAGTCGTGCTGATTGCTGAACCAGACCCGCTCAAGTTTCTCTCTACCTTTTGGGCAGCCTGGGCTACGGACTGCTCGGTTTACCTGGGCAGCCCAGACTGGGGTGAGCGCGAGTGGCAGCAGGTTTGGGCGCAGGGTAAACCCGACACGATTCGGGGAGAACTGCCCCCCAACTGCCTACCCCCTGAAACTGCCCCTATGCTGTCCGGTCTGGAACCGGGCAGGGTTGGCATTCCTACCGGCGGGTCTGGGGGACAGGTTAAGTTTGCGGTG
>JACVRP010000154.1 GCA_014534385.1 Cyanobacteria bacterium Co-bin13 | reverse complement strand
GCCCCACTGCCCACGCTGAAATTCTTGCCCTGCGTCAGGCTGGTCAGGTTCTTGGTAGCTGGCACTTGAATGACTGCACCCTCTATGTCACCCTAGAGCCCTGCCCAATGTGTGCGGGCGCTTTAATCCAGAGCCGCTTGGGGCTACTGGTCTATGGCACTGACGACGCCAAAGCAGGGGCCATTAGGACGGTTCTCAACCTGCCCGATAGTGACTGCTCCAACCATCGGCTGCCGATTTTACCCGGCATCTTGGCAGATCCCTGCCGTCAGCAGCTCAGTGCCTGGTTTGCGGCCCGTCGCAGAGCTGGTAATTCGTAGGCTACATCATGGCTCTGCAGGCTCGGTACAAAGACAGACACAAGACAGCCACAAAATAGACACATGACACCAACAAAACTGTCCCTGCCCTAGAAGACAACCCCCCAAAAGACAGACTACTGTGTAACTAACAAAATTTATTAGGGGTCTTTACGGGTCCTGTCGTATGGTCTCACTGTTCCCGCTTACGATGCCAACTCTCCAGCTTCCAGCCAACACTTCAGCTCTGACCCAAGCCCAATCGACCACCTCACGGTGCTCTCCGCTGCTGACGCCCCTGGCCTATTTTTTAGGACAGCATTTTGTACTGCCCTTTTACTTTGGCAAGATTTCAGTTAGCGGTCAGGAAAACCTGCCAGCTAGCGGTCCGATCATTCTGGCCCCTACTCACCGGGCCCGCTGGGATTCTCTGGTTTTGCCGATGGCAGTAGGCCGACCCGTCACCGGACGCGATCTGCGCTTCATGGTCACTGCTGATGAGGTTAAAGGCATCCAGGGGTGGTTTATTCGGCGGCTCGGCGGCTTTGCGGTCAACGTGCGGCGACCTACTATTTCGAGCCTGCGCCACGGCATTGACCTGCTCTTAGACGAGGCTATGCTGGTCATTTTTCCCGAAGGCGGCATTTTTCGAGACAACCGAGTTCATCGTCTAAAGCCTGGTTTGGCTCGCTTGGCCGTTCAGGCGGAGGCGATTAAGCCAAATCTGGGTGTGCAGATTGTGCCCGTCAGCCTGCATTACGATACGCCCTTTCCCACTTGGCGCAGCCGGGTTCGTATTGTAATTGGCAGACCCCTTCCCGTGACTGACTACGTCAAGAACAACCCCACTGCCGATACGCTCAAAGCCAGTGCCAAGCTGCTGACAGGCGACCTGCAAACGGCGCTGGTAAAACTATCAGAAGAACCTGAGTACCCCTCAGCCGCCTGGAAATAATCCCTGTCAAGCCGACGGCTCGACCTGGTATGAAAAGCGGGGTACGAAAAGCCTAGTCCGAAAAGTAGAGTGAAGATCGTGCTGCTGATCCCGCAGGCCAGAGCCCCCCTGGTCCTAACTTAAACGCCCAAAATCAGTTCCCACTGCAAGATTCGCCCAGTGGCCCCTGGCGCATAGTCAACCGCACGCAGCTGCCAATTTCCGGCCGCTGCACGTCTCAGCAAGCGGGTCAAGGTGGGTGTGGTGGCTAGCGTGTAGGTCTGCCGCAATTCTGTCTGGCTGCCCAAGGTGCGTCCCTGGAGCAGGACCTGTTCCCCACTGGGGGCGATTATCGCCACGTCAATATCGCCCAAAAATTCGTGGTCTATCTCAACCCGGACCTGAATGTCTTGCACCTGGGCCTGGTCTGCCACTCGAATGGGGCTGCTTGCCCCTGCCACATTGGCATCGGGAATGGTCACCGCAGCGGTAGATTGCGATCGCACCACCCGCTGCACTGCCCTACCGGCATAGAGCCGTCGCCGCGCTTCCTGCACCGCCTTAAAAGCATTCACCTTGCCGTAGCCAAACCAGAGGGAATGGCCGTTTTTGTCGTAGTTGCCGTAGTGAAGGCCCAGCTGCGGGTCAGGGTTAGGATCGACAACTTTATCGGCTGTGCTCTGCAAAATTTCCCGCACTTCGCGAGCTGTCAGATTAGGGTTGGCAGATAAAATTAGCCCAACCACCCCGGCCGCCACCGGGCAAGAACTGGAGGTGCCGCCAAAGCTGTTGGTGTAGCTGTCGCTGCTGTAGCCTGCTCCCTGAATGCGATCGCTCGTCACCATGCCCAGTCCCGGCAGCGATTTTTGAATGGTTGGTCCAGTCGCCACACTGCCAACACGGGGCAGCGCCATGTTAGGTGGAGCGTTATTGCTGGGAGCCGCAATGGCAATGTGTTCCCCCCAATTGCTGTAGGCCGCCTTTTGCCCCAGACTCGTCGAGGCCGATACCGCAATCACGTCCGGATGCACCGCAAAACCGCTGAGCCATTTAGTCTGGCCCTGCACCACGCTGTTGGGCCAGTCCCGCTCATTCACCGTACCGCTAACCGGGCGATTAGCATTACCCGCTGAGAACAAAATGACGCAGCCCTTACCCCCGCGTCCCTTAGTCGCAGCCCGATTGAGCGCCGCCTGCTGCCGCAGCGTTAGAGAGTAATACACCGAGGCCGGAGACCAGCTGCAGGAAATGACGTCGGCCCCCCGCTCCACCGCTCCATCAAACAGCCGCTCAATCGACTCATCATCCAAGAAGCCTGTCGTTCGGATCGGCATAAAGGCACAGCCTGGCGCTACCCCCACAATGCCGCTGCCATTTTCCTCTCCAACGGCCAGCCCAGCTACAGAAGTACCGTGGTTTTCATCGGCAGTCATAGGCAGGGGAGCGCTGTCTCGATCCTTCAGATCAGCAGGCCCAACCAGCTTCCCCGGGCCCTGCAGATCGGGGTGCTCCAGATCAAAGCCATCATCGCTAATCGCGATTACCACCGAGCGGCTGCCCCGAGTCAGGTTCCAGGCTGGCTCAATGTCAATATGAGAACGGGGAGCCAGTCCACCGCCGCTGCCGCTGTGAGACAGGTGCCACTGCCTGGGGTAGAGGTTGTCGCTGGGTCGGTAGAGCGCATCTATCTGCACGACAACATTGGGCTCCGCCGTCAGCACCTCGGGTAACCGCATCAGGCGATTAGCAATTTTAATCGGATTTTCCGTAGCCGCTGGCGATACCTCAAAGATGTAGGTATGGGGAATGCCCTCTAGGGGGCGGCGCTGTGTTAAGCCGAACTGGGAGCCAATCGCTGCAGATCGCGCCTCAAGGGCCGTTCCAGCTTGCTCTTGATCTGCTGCTCCCAGGTCAAACTGGATAGTCAACTGCTCGGTCAGGTAGACCCAGGTTTGGCGGCTCACCGCTAGTCGATAGACGTGGCTGGCAAAAGTGACTTCAGCCATCCGCCGCGCTGCTGCCAAAGCCTCTTCCAGTCGATCAGGAGGCACTGTCCACTCCAGCAGCTGCCCCTGAGCCACCGGCCGCACCGCTTGCAGCCGGAGACGTGCCTGCACCGCCTCTAGATCTTCGGGCTGCCGCAACCGTGTCGTAAAACGGTCAGTCACCTTCTCCAGCAGCAGTTCCTCGCCACCCCGCTGCAAAATTAGCCCCTCATGGCCAGCACTGACGCCCGACTGATCCCTGTTGCCCATTTGATTTGCTTCAGTCATAATCGCTTAGTGCGCCCAGTCTCACCCTAGCTGCCAGCAGTGGACGGGTGGCTAACCGCTGTCCAGGAGCCTCTACCAGGAACCTTCAATTCACTCTGGTCGTCTAATTCAAATGCGCTCTGCCAACAGTGGCATTCCCCCTAGGGAGTTCCATGGGCAGCTCGCAGCATATTGAAATGATAAGATACCCCAGTATCTTCTTTAATCGGCTGTTTTTTTACCTGTAGAACATCCATGGCCGCTTCTCCAAATGTTCGTTTTCTGCCCACCGCGTTTGCCAGTGCAGCCTTAGCATTGGCTCCACTTCTGCTGCAGGCTCAGCCAGTGCGGGCTCAGCTGAGCGATCCATCCTCTCAAGTTTCCCCCCCGGAACAAACTCAAGAGCTCAACGAACTGCGGCCACTGAACCAGGCATCAAGCAACCTCAGCATTGCGTCCGGTCAGCAGTTAATGCAGGAAGCCACTGCCGCCATCTCCAATCAAAACTATGCCCAGGCTGCCGAGAAGCTGCAGGCGGCGCGACAGGCATTCAACCAAATGTCTAACTTCTACCAGGAACTGTCTAATATGTTTCTGGGCGTTGACAGCCGCCTCAATCAGAGCAATCGCGGTAAAGCCTTAGAAACTGCCCAGCTACGCGACCAGGCGACTTACCAGCTGGCTCTGGTTTATCGCGCCCAAAACCGCGTTGATCAGGCGGTTCCTCTGCTGATGGAGATTCTGCGGAGCCAGCAGCCCACCCGTGATTTGGGCCAGCGCGCCTATCAGCAGCTGTTTGAGCTAGGCTTTGTTGACGAACCCTACGGCAGCGGCTCGGCCTCCTCTACTCGCTAGTGCCACCAGTATAAATACGCTGCAGGGGAACCTGGTTCGCTAAACTAGAGTTGATTGAAGTTGTATCAATTTCTATTGCCGAATCAGTATTGAGGAAATTTGCATGATCAGCCCAGATCAGGTTGAAGCGATGATCAAGGCCGGGCTGCCCGATGCAGAGGTCCAGGTTGAGGATCTAACCGGCGGCGGTGACCACTATCAGGTCACCGTCGTTTCATCTCAGTTTGAGGGTCGCAGCCTGGTGCAGCAGCATCAGCTCGTTTATGGGGCTGTACGGCAAGCCATGTCTTCCGAAGCCATCCACGCCCTGGCACTCAAAACGTTTACCCCGGATGCTTGGGCCTCTAGTCGTTTGGCTTAAGTGCAATACCGTCAGTTTTTAAGGAGACCTTTGCAGCAATGGCAACCGAAACCCAAGAGCGGATTCAGACGCTCGTTCAAAACAACAAGATCATGGTGTTCATGAAGGGCAACAAGCTGATGCCCCAGTGCGGTTTCTCCAACAACGTTGTTCAGATCCTCAACGTGTTAGGAGTTCCCTTCGAAACCTGTGATGTGCTTGAAGACTATGAAATTCGTCAGGGCATCAAGGAGTTCTCAAACTGGCCCACGATTCCCCAAGTCTACATTAACGGCGAATTTGTCGGCGGTTCTGACATTCTGATTGAGCTGTACCAGAATGGACAGCTGCGAGAAATGGTCGAAGTCGCTTTAGCCTCCTAGGCACCTGTCAGAGCGCTTAATTTGTAGGGGCGTTGCCAGAAAGCGCCCCTATTTTTTGTTGGTCTAAGCAAAATTAGAAATAATCGGGCTCAGATTCGGGCTCAGGCACGACAAAGTTAGATGTATCGTGCAGGAATCGCAGCACTTCCTCCTCTAAGCGATGGATCAGGTAAGGTTCTAGGGCATCGGAGTGGCGCAGGGCAGTCAGATAACCTTCCAAATAGAGGCGCAGCTCATCGGTGCGGTATCCTCGGTTCCACTGCTCCACAAGGGCATCAGTGATGCGCTGATAATACCGGATGGTTCGAGTGTCCTGAAGCATAATTCTGTGAAATTGCCTTGGAGTAGGGCTACAACTCTAACTGTAAACAAAGAAGCTTGTGAGCAGCATACCCCAGGGGTAGAAACAAAAGAGGACTTCTCGTAACATTTATTTCTGGTTTAAACACATTAGTTTTAAATGTGTCCTTCCCCAGGGCCCCTTACCCGCCTTTTATGCCTGGGTCTATTGTCAATACCTGGGTCAGTTTTCCCGGAAACTCTGGTCTTCTGGGGAGAGTAACGCTAGCTACAAAACCTCCTATTTTCGTTTGTTAGTCTTAAAGGCATTAATTTCGCGCTGTTTCTCCTGTGACATTCAGTGGGATCTGTTTCAGTTCAAATCATTGAAGGCAATCCCCATCTGCGATCGCTGCTCGGCTGGCACCTCCAGCAGGCTGGCTATAGAGTTTACCAGTCAGCAGATATCGCGCGGGCAAGAGAAACCTTCCAAACACGCCAACCAGACCTTGTTATTCTAGACTCCCAACTACCCGACGGAGACGGCTTAGAGCTGTGTCGCTGGCTCCACGGCCAGGGGCAGCCTTTAGTGCTCATTTTGTCTGCTAGCAACGGGGAGTCTGATATTGTGACTGGCCTTAAAGCAGGAGCCGACGACTATTTGACCAAGCCCTTTGGGATGCAGGAGTTTTTGGCCCGAGTAGAGGCCTTAACCCGCCGGATTCGAACCCTGGCAGCACCCGCTTCCCTCTCCTATGGCGACCTCAATATTGATCTGGTACAGCGACGAGTCCGGTTCCGTAACGACTTCATCGATCTCACGCCCCAGGAGTTTAGCCTGCTATTTGTGCTGACCCAAGCAGCGGGCTCGCCCCTAAGCCGCACAGATTTGCTGCGCCGAGCCTGGCCAGACGCCATTGATAATCCCCGCACCGTCGATACCCACATTCTCTCCCTCCGCAAGAAAATTGAGGTTGACCCCCGGCAGCCCAGCATTATTCAAACCGTTCGCAACGTTGGCTATCGCTTCAACATTGAGCGGGCCATTGCTGAGGCTGCAGCCCAAACCCAAAATGGTCACGTCAGCCAGCCCAGCCTTGCATCCTCCTAATTTTGAGTTTCTTAGGAACTGCACAGGGCATAACCTGCAGTGGATTAGAGCTGGCTGTGTAGCTACTCTAAGCCTGAAATTCGGATCTTCCCCTGCGCTTTTATGGTGAAAACGACTATAATTCAAAACAGCTTAATGAATGACTTGAACTAAAAAGAATCGCCGTGTTTACCAGCGTCTTTCCCACCTCTGCTTCGGCAGATACTCAAAAGGACCTGTTTGAAGCCATTGAAGCGCTTAAGCAGGAAATGAACGCCATCATTCTGGCTCACTACTATCAGGAGCCCGACATTCAGGATGTAGCCGACTACATTGGCGATTCTCTGGGACTTTCTCAGAAGGCAGCAGAGACCGATGCGGATGTCATCGTGTTTGCTGGAGTCCACTTTATGGCAGAAACTGCCAAAATTCTAAATCCCAACAAGCTAGTGCTGCTGCCCGATCTTAATGCCGGATGTTCTTTAGCAGACAGCTGCCCACCAGAGCAGTTTGCCCGCTTTAAGGCTGCCCATCCTGATCATGTAGTCGTCTCCTATATCAACTGCACGGCGGAGATCAAGGCCCTCAGCGACATTATCTGCACTAGCTCCAACGCTGTCAAAATCGTTCAGCAAATTCCCTCAGAGCAGCCCATTATCTTTGCCCCAGACCGCAATTTGGGCCGCTACGTCATGCATCAAACAGGGCGCGACCTGGTGCTGTGGCAGGGGAGCTGCATGGTGCATGAAATTTTCTCTGAGAAAAAGCTGGTCCAGCTCCAGATGGAGTACCCCCAGGCGGAGATCGTGGCCCATCCCGAATGCGAGGAACCGGTGCTGCGCCAGGCTCACTTCATTGGCTCGACTACGGCTCTGCTAAAGTACGTTCAAAACAGCCCTCGCGACCAATTTATCGTAGTGACTGAGCCGGGCATCATTCACCAAATGCAAAAGCAGATACCAGACAAGCTGTTTATTCCAGCACCGCCTACCCATAGCTGCGCCTGCAATGAGTGCCCCCACATGCGGCTCAATACGCTGGAAAAGCTCTATCTCGCCATGAAGCACCGGCAGCCCGAAGTGACTCTGCCCGAGAGTATCCGGCTGGCAGCACTGCGTCCGATTCAGCGAATGCTAGAAATGAGCGTTTGATCTACAAAATCTTCGCCTAGCTGGCTGAGCAACAGCAGTTTAGGGGCTTGAGCCGGGCTGCCACAGTACAAGTCCCTACTCAAGACCCTACTAAGGCTGTTCAATGAAGCGCCGCAGGCGGTCCGTCATGCGATCTACGATGTTCTGGGGCTGCTGTAGGTCGGCTTTGGCTTCCTGCTCCACCTTCTCAACAACATTGCTGGGAAGATCCAACAGAGCCAACAAACGCTGATAGGCTGCTGCTTCTTCGGGGTTAATAACCGGCTCTTCTGGCGCACGGGCACTGGCGCTGATGACCTCATAGGCCAGCTGCAGCACAACCTCACGCTCCTCCTGGGATGGAAGTTTAGGCACCAGTTCTTCTAGCGGAATATTTTGCATCAGGTAATCCCGCAGTTCCTGGCGTAGGATCTGCTGTCGCTCAGCCGTAACGGCAAACAGACTGCTAAATCGATCCAGCATCAGGTCTGCTTCTTCAGTAGCCAGGTTGCCATCACTCCAAGCAAGAGACGCAACAATTCGCATGAGCGTCATTTGGCGAGGGGAAATTGATGGTGGCGGTGGGGGCTGTAGGGCCATAGTCGTATCCTCAATCCAACAGCAGTCAGCCGATACGATGCTGACTTTGGATCACCGTATCACG